>JAFIEC010000083.1 GCA_020832725.1 Paracoccaceae bacterium
TGGCGGGGGGGCCGGCTGCGCGGACGGCTGGGCTGGCTGCGCATCGCCGCCCGACCCGATCAGCTCGGCCACCCCCTGATCGAGTTTCGAGGATGATCGGCCGAGCCGCTCTTTCAGCTTGGAGAAAAACGCCATGATGCCCCCGGGCCTGCCTGCCCCTACCTATGCGGAGCGGGCGCGAAGGAAAAGGCCTCGCTCTGCCCGCAGGCTTCGCGCGGATGTGGCGCAAGGCCCCGCCCCGGCCTATCCTCTGTCGTCATGGACCCGCGCGCCCTCGCCCTGCACCTGACCGTCCCGCTGCTGCTTGCCGGCATCAGCGCGTCCCTGCTGGCGGCGGGTGCCGTCCTGGGCGGCTGGTGGCTGCGCGGCGCACTTGTGTGGCTGACCGCATTGGTCTGGCTGGGCGATGCCCTGCTGCCACGGGGCGCAGCCCGGACGGTGCCCGCGCCCTCCCGCCTTGCGCGCGCGACGCCGGTTGCGGTGGCGCTGATGCATCTGGCCTTGCTGCCGCTGCTGGCGCTCGGGCTGGCGGGGCTGACAGGATTGTCGGGGGCCGAGCGGGCCGCGCTGTTCGCGGCGGGCGCGCTCTTTGCCGGGCAGGTGGGCGTGGCGGCGGGGCACGAGCTGATCCACCACAGCGGGCGGGCAGCACGCGCCCTCGGCATGGTGGTCTTTGCCTCGATCCTGTTCGGCCACCACGCCACCGCCCACGGGGCGGTTCACCACGTCCATGTCGCCACCGCGCGCGACCCCAACACCGCCCGACGCGGCGAAAGCCTCTGGGCCTTTCTGCCGCGGGCCTGGGCCGGATCATTTGCTGCGGGTTACCGTGTCGGTCGCGCGCGCCATATGGCCGCGGGCCGGGGCTGGGCTCATCACCCGTATGTGGCACAGGTCACGGTCTCGGCCCTCGTGCTCGCGCTGGGGGCCGCTCTTGCGGGGGCGGCGGGGGCCGCAGCTCTTGCGGCGATCGGCCTTGCCGCACAGGCCCAGCTCCTGATCACCGACTACGTCCAGCATTACGGCCTGAGACGCGCAACAGGGCCGGACGGGCGCCCCGAACCCGGGGGACCGGCCCATAGCTGGAACGCCCGCCACCGGCTGAGCGGGGCGTTGCTGCTGTCCGGCCCGCTTCATTCCGATCACCACACCCGGCCGGGGCTTGACTGGTCGGCGCTTGGTCTGCCCGCAGGTGCGCCGCTTCTGCCGGCATCGCTGCCCGCCATGGGAGCGGCAGCCCTTGTCCCGCCGCTGTGGCGCTGGCTGATGCACCCGCGGCTGGACAGATGGGACGCTACCCGCGCGACGGACAGCGCGCGGGCTGACACGGAACGGACAAGCCGCTAGAATGGTTCCGAAACCGGAGTTCACCATGCAATTGCACATCCGCGCCCCGCGCCTCGCCGCCCTCTTCGCGGCTTGTCTTGCCGCCTTCCCGCTTGCGGCAGCCGAGAATGAAACGACCATATCTCCACATGATTTCGGCGCCATGGCAGAAGGTTACACGCTTTACTTCGACCAGCGCGGAAGGCCCTATGGCGTAGAGCAATTCCTGCCCGGCCAGCGCACGATCTGGGCCTTCGAGGGCGACGAATGCCTGGAGGGGGAATGGTTCGCCATCGGCGATGCCATCTGCTTCGAATATGACGGACATCCCGGCACTCATTGCTGGACGATTCACGACCGTGCCGGGCAATTGCGCATCCGCGCCCTCGGCGCCATGCCCGAAGATGACCTGACCCTGTCGCGCCGCAGCGAAGAGCCGATGTTCTGCCCCGGGCCGAACGTCGGCGCGTGATACGCCTCGACCCGACTAACCTTTCCTGACAGATGGTTGCGAGGATAAAATCATCCATCGCATGCACTGATCAGAACAGGCTCCCCTGGCTTCCCGGCGCGGACGGGGCGGCCTTGCGGCGCGGCTGCGAGGTGCCGGGCGGGTGCTGAACCTCGATACGTCCATCGTGGAACTCCAGCTCCAGCACGCCCGGGGCCAGCCCCTCGGCACGGGTGACAACGTCGCCAGCCGCACGAGCGACCACATAGCC
The DNA here is from genome assembly GCA_020832725.1 of Paracoccaceae bacterium. Taxonomy (GTDB): domain Bacteria; phylum Pseudomonadota; class Alphaproteobacteria; order Rhodobacterales; family Rhodobacteraceae; genus JAFIEC01. The sequence goes on from JAFIEC010000083.1 coordinate 2,049, forward strand.
CCGACGCAGCGTTGCCCGGTATCCCAACGCCTCATGGAGCTGCGCCGCCGCCGAAAGCCGGGCGGTTCGCTGCTCCAGCACAGCGGATGCAGAGCGTGCGAAGCGACTTGCAGTCGATTGTAGCTGCACCTCTTTCCGCATCATCTCGCGGCTGATGGGCGCAGCATCCAGCCGCTGATTCCGAAGCGTGCGCAACCGCTCCCGCATGGTTTCTGCAAGACTGCGTTCAAGTCCGCGCGCAACCTCCTGCAGGCGCGCACCTTTCGACTCTACCGCCCCCTGCACCAGCCGCGGACGCAGCGGCGCGCCCGCCCGCGCCAGCATCTGTGCCGCCCGGGCCGCCGTTGTCCGCAGCGCCCCCGGCAGTCGCAGGGCCGCCGCGTCGAGCGCCTGTGCCCGACGGTCCACCAGATCGGCCGGGCGCGGCAATCCGCGGGCCAGATCCGACAGGCGCTGGCTGCGGCGTTCCCCCAGCACCGAGATCGCACGCAGACGCCGCGCCTCCAGTTCCGCCACCCGCACCGACAGATCGGCCCGCACCGGCACCGCCATTTCGGCCGCTGCCGTGGGTGTGGGGGCACGGCGGTCGGCAGCGTGATCGATCAATGTGGTGTCGGTCTCGTGCCCAACCGCCGAGATCAGCGGGATCGCGCTTTCCGCAGCGGCCCGCACCACCGCCTCGTCGTTGAACCCCCACAGATCCTCGACCGAGCCGCCGCCGCGCGCGACGATGATGAGATCGGGCCGGGGCACCCGCCCCCCCGGGGCCAGGGCATTGAAGCCGCGAATCGCCGCCGCCACCTCGGGCGCGCAGCGCTCTCCCTGCACGGCCACGGGCCAGACCAGCACATGACGCGGAAAACGCTCGCGCAGGCGGTGGAGGATGTCGCGGATCACCGCCCCCGTGGGCGAGGTCACCACCCCGATCACCTCGGGCAGAAAGGGCAGCGGCCGCTTGCGGGCGGCATCGAACAGCCCTTCGGCCGCCAGCTTCTGCCGCCGCGCCTCCAGCATGGCCATGAGCGCACCCACGCCGGCTGCGGTCACCTCTTCCACGATCAGCTGGTATTTCGACTGGCCGGGAAAGGTCGTCAGCCGCCCCGTGGCGACCACTTCCATGCCCTCCTCGGGCTTCAGTGACAGCCGCGCCGCCTGACCGCGCCACGATACGGCGGCGAGGACCGCTCCCTCTTCCTTGAGGTCGAAGTAGAGATGGCCCGAGCGGGCCTGCACCACGCGCCCGACCTCGCCGCGCACCCGCACCCGGGCAAAGCCGCCCTCGACCAGCCGATTGATCGCGCCCGAAAGCTCCGCGACGCTCATCGCCGGGGCGTTGTCGCCTGTCTCTTCCAGCAGATCGTCCATACGCCCCCGCTTGTCAGCACGACCCCCCGACCATAGAAGGCCCGGGCCATGAGAAAAAGAGCCCCGGCACGGGCACAGGGAGCGGCAGATGAACATCCTCATCCTCGGTGGCGGCGGGCGGGAACATGCGATGGCCTGGGCCTTTCGTGACAACCCCAAATGCCGCAGGTTGCTGGTGGCACCGGGCAACGCGGGCATCGCCGAAATTGCCGAATGCCGCGCGCTGGACATCCTCGATCCCGACGCCGTGGTGGCCTTTGTCCGCGCCGAGGCGATCGACTTTACCGTGATCGGCCCCGAGGCCCCGCTTGTCGCGGGCGTGGCCGACGCCTTGCGCGCGGCAGGTGCGCTGGTGCTGGGCCCCTCGGCGGCGGCGGCGCAGCTGGAGGCCTCCAAGGCCTTTACCCGCGCCCTGTGCGATGCCGCGGGCGTGCCGGGGGCCGCATGGGCGAGATTCGACGCGCTGTCCCCCGCGCTGGCCCATGTCCGCGCACAAGGCGCGCCGATCGTGGTCAAGGCGGATGGGCTGGCCGCAGGCAAGGGCGTGACCGTCGCCGCCACCCTGCCCGAGGCCGAGGCGGCGCTGGAGGCCCTGTTCGCGCAGCCGGGGGCCGAGGTGGTCATCGAGGAGGTGCTGGCAGGCGAGGAGGCCTCGTTCTTCCTGCTGTGCGACGGCGAGACGGCCCTGCCCATCGGCACAGCCCAGGACCACAAGCGCGTCCATGACGGCGATCGCGGCCCCAACACGGGCGGGATGGGAGCCTTTTCACCCAGCCCGCTGATGGATGCCGACACCACGGCCCGCGCGCTGGACGAGATCGTGCGGCCGACCCTGGCCGAGATGACCCGGCGCGGAACGCCGTTTCAGGGCATCCTCTATGCCGGGCTGATGATCGAGGCAGGCAGGCCCCGGCTGGTGGAATACAACGTGCGGCTGGGCGACCCCGAAGCACAGGTGCTGATGATGCGGCTGGGGGCACAGGTGCTTGACCTCATGCTGGCCTGCGCCGAGGGCCGATTGGGCGAGATCGCGCCGCATTGGGCCGAGGATCATGCCCTGACCGTGGTGATGGCCGCGCGCGGCTATCCCGGCCTGCCCGAGACCGGCACGCCCATCGCCGGGCTGGAGGCACTTGCCGCAGATTCGCGCCATCAGGTGTTTCACGCCGGCACCACCCGCGACAGCACGGGGCAGCTGGTGGCTGCGGGTGGCCGGGTGCTCTGCGTCACCGCCCGGGCCGCCAGCCTGCGCGGCGCGCGCGCAGCGGCCTACCGGATGGTCGCGCGCATCGACTGGCCCGGCGGCTTCTGCCGCACGGACATCGGGGCACGGGCGGCCGGCGAGGACGGCTGAGCGCAGTGCCGCCGGGCCTTCGGTTTGCATCCCCCGGCGCTGAGCCTATGCTCTGGCCCCTGACGGCGGGAGGCGCACATGACGGGTAGACGGCTTGGCAAGGCTGGCATGGCCGGCAGGACAGGCATGGCGGGCATGGCGGCAGGTATCGCCGCAACGCCGGCGGCGTCCGTGGCCGAGCCCGATGCCGCCCGCAGGCTTGCCGATATCCTGGCGGACGATGCGGCACGGGAGGAGCTGATCCGCCGCCTGCTCGACGAGGCCGATGCCCTGCCCCCACCCGCCGCCGCGCCCCTGTCGGAGA
>JAFIEC010000094.1 GCA_020832725.1 Paracoccaceae bacterium
CCCGCGCCACGAGGGCGCGGGTTGGCGGCTCAGCCGAGATCGGAGATGTCGAAGAACTTCTGCCGGGCCAGAGCGTAGGTCAGATCGGTGTTCTCCGTCCGCTGACGCACGGAGTTCAGGGCGGCAACATAGCTCTCGGCGGCCTTGCGGGTCAGCGCATCGCCATCAAGCTGCTCTTCGATCACCTCGGGGGCGGCAGCGGCGGCGGCCTCCACGATATCCTCGGGCCATTCGCGGTGCACGGTGACGCCATGCTGCTCCACAAGGGTGCGCAGCGCGATCGGGTCGTTCCAGTAGAAATCCGACGGCACCTGGTCGTATTCGGCCTGGCAGACGTCGCGCACCAGATCCTGAAGGTGCTGCGGCAGCGCCTGATACTTGGCCTTGTCCACCACAGCCTCGGTCGCAAGGCCCGGCTCGGTGAAGGACATGGTGTAGTAATGCTTGCGCACCTGATGGAAACCCAGCGCAAGATCGTTGAAGGGGCCAACGAATTCGGCTGCGTCAAGCGCGCCCGACTGAAGTGCCGCAAAGATCTCGCCGCCGGCCATGTTGGTGACCGAGGCGCCCAGCTTCTGGAAGACCTGACCGCCATAGCCCGGGGTCCGGAAGCGCAGGCCCTGGAGGTCGGACATGCCGCTCAGCTCGTTGCGGAACCAGCCGCCCGCCTGTGTGCCGGTGTCGCCGGACAGAAAGCCCTGCAGGCCGAACTGGTCATAGATCTCGTCATAGATTTCCTGACCACCGCCATAACGTACCCAGGCCGACAATTCGCGCGAGGTCATCCCGAAGGGCACCCCGGTGAAAAACCCGAGGCCCTGGTTCTTGTTCAGCCAGTAATAGGCCGCGCCATGCATCATCTCGGCCGAGCCGTCGATGACCGCGTCGATCGACTGAAGCGGCGGCACGATCTCGCCCGCCGAGAAGACCTGAATGGTCAGCTGGCCGTCGGACGCCGCAGTGATACGGTCGGCAAGGCGCTGCGCACCAACGCCCAGGCCGGGAAAATTGCGCGGCCAGGTGGTGACCATGCGCAGGTGATGCCGCCCTGCGCAAGGGCCGGCGCGGCAAGCGTCGAGGCCGCCGCGGCACCGACGCCCATCGCGCCGGCACGCTTGAAGAATGATCTGCGATCCATGGGTATTCCTCCCGTAAACGCCCGTTCGGGCGGTTGGGCGGCGAGGGCCGCAACCCGCGCCGCAATGGACCTTTGGTAAGCGCGACTCTCCAATTCGGCAAGAGTCTTGTGCGAAATCCGGCGCTTCGCCCCGGCCGCGCCTGCCACTCTGCCTCCTGATTGCGCAAACAGCGCCCGGCACGAAATTTTCGCGATGATTTGCGCCCCTCCGCGCAAGTTTCCGACACGATTTTGGGTTGACCTCTCCCATGCAGGCACATATCCCGGGGGCGGAGGTGAGCAATGACTCTCATCGTAGGATATGCGCATACGGACCCGTGCCCCTGAGGCGCGAGAGTGCGTGTGCGCCGGGCCCCCTGAACGGGGGCTTTTTTATTGGTGCGGCACAGGCGGGAAGGAATGGAAAACATGACGCGTCAGATGACCGGAGCGCAAATGGTGGTGCAGGCCCTGCGTGATCAGGGCGTGGAGGTCGTATTCGGCTACCCCGGGGGCGCGGTGTTGCCGATCTATGACGAGATTTTCCAGCAGAACCACATCCGCCATATCCTGGTGCGCCACGAGCAGGGAGCTGTTCACGCCGCCGAGGGCTATGCCCGCTCCACCGGCAAGCCGGGGGTGGTGCTCGTGACATCCGGGCCCGGCGCGACCAACGCCGTCACCGGGCTGACCGACGCGCTGATGGATTCCATCCCGCTGGTCGTGCTGACCGGCCAGGTCCCCACCTTCATGATCGGCAACGACGCCTTTCAGGAGGCCGATACCGTGGGCATCACCCGCCCCTGCACCAAGCACAACTGGCTGGTGAAGGACACCGACAAGCTGTCGGGCGTGATCCATCAGGCGTTTCACGTCGCCACAAAGGGCCGCCCCGGCCCCGTTCTGGTGGACATCCCCAAGGACGTGCAGTTCGCCACCGGCAGCTATACGCCCCCCGCCAAGGCCCCCACGGCCCATTACGCCCCCCGCGTGAAAGGCGACATCGACAAGATCGCGCAGCTTGCCGAGATGATCGAGGCTGCGGAACGACCCGTGTTCTACACCGGCGGCGGCGTGATCAACTCGGGCGATGCGGCCAGCCAGCTTCTGCGCGAACTGGTGGACGCGACCGGCTTTCCCGTCACCTCCACCCTGATGGGTCTGGGCGCCTATCCCGCAAGCGGCCCGAACTGGCTGGGGATGCTGGGCATGCATGGCCTGTACGAGGCCAATCTGGCGATGCACGGATGCGACCTGATGATCAACATCGGCGCCCGTTTCGATGACCGTATCACCGGGCGCATCTCGGATTTCAGCCCGGGCTCGCGCAAGGCTCATATCGATATCGACCCGTCCTCGATCAACAAGGTCATCCATGTGGACGTGCCGATCGTGGGCGATGTGGCCCATGTTCTGGAAGACCTGCTGAACATCTGGAAGGCGCGCGGCCGCAAGACCAACCGCGCCGCCGTGCAGAACTGGTGGGGCCAGATCGCCGAATGGCGCAAGGTGGCATGCCTGAGCTACAAGCCATCGGAAACCACGATCAAGCCGCAATACTCGATGGAGCGGCTGGAGGCGCTGACCCGCGACCATCCGGCGCGCTATATCTGCACCGAGGTCGGGCAGCACCAGATGTGGGCGGCGCAATATCTCGGCTTTGACCAACCCAACCGCTGGATGACAAGCGGGGGCCTTGGCACCATGGGCTATGGCCTGCCCGCCTCGATCGGGGTGCAGGTCGCCCATCCCGAGGCGCTGGTTATCAACGTCGCCGGAGAGGCCAGCTGGCTGATGAACATGCAGGAGATGGGCACGGCAATCCAGTTCCGCCTGCCCGTCAAGCAGTTCATCATGAACAACGAGCGGCTGGGCATGGTCCGCCAGTGGCAGGAACTCCTCCACGGAGAGCGCTATTCGCATTCGTGGTCGGAGGCGCTGCCCGATTTCGTCAAGCTGGCCGAGGCCTTTGGCGCCAAGGGCATCAAGGTTGACCACCCCGCCGATCTGGACGACGCCATCCGGGAAATGCTGGCCTACCCGGGGCCGGTGGTGCTCGACTGCCTCGTGGAAAAGCACGAGAACTGCTATCCCATGATCCCCAGCGGCGAGGCGCACAACAAGATGCTTCTCGGCGATGCCGACACGTCGAGCGCGATCGGTGCCTCGGGCGCGGTGCTGGTGTGACACCCGGCTGCGGAATTCAATCCGGTGCGGCGTGCCCGGCACGCCCCACCCCTGAACAGGACGACAGATGGCCTCGCTGAACATCGAAAAGGGCACTTCGCGCAAGTCGGCCTATGACCTGCGCAACCCGCAGAGCGACCATATCGAGCGCCATACGCTGGCGGTGATGGTCGATAACGAATCGGGCGTTCTGGCCCGGGTGATCGGGCTGTTCTCGGGACGGGGCTACAATATCGACAGCCTGACCGTGGCCGAGATCGACCAGACGGGCCACCGCTCGCGCATCACCATCGTCACCAGTGGCACGCCGCAGGTGATCATCCAGATCAAGGCGCAGCTTGAACGCATGGTCACCACGCACGAGGTCCACGACCTGACCACCGAAG
>JAFIEC010000098.1 GCA_020832725.1 Paracoccaceae bacterium
GCCGCGCAGCCCGCCCATGGCCACGCCTTCCAGCGCCGCCGGGGTCTGCACGCTGATCGACACCTCGACCGGGCGGTCGCGTGGGTTGGTTATGGCAACGATATTGGTGCGCGCACCGCCCGGAAGCGCCGCCAGGTCCAGGCTGGGCGGCTGCAGTTCCAGCTCGGTGTCATAGGCAACGGCGTCGATGTCCGGGTCGCCCGCGAAATGGAATTCGCGCTGCAAGGGCGGCACGCGCCGGCCATCGACCAGCAGATCGGCGCGCATCCGGTAGTCGCCGGGGGGCAGGCGGCGGTCGATATCCCGCTCGAAGACCAGCTCGACCCCGGGAATGATTGCCCGTTCCGGCAGCGTATAGCGGGTGACGCGGCGCCAGAGCTGGCCCGAGCGCCGGTCGATCTGCACGGTGCCGGTAAAGCGCGAGAATGACCGCCCGCGATTGACCACCGCAACGGATGCCGCGGTCGAGCGCAGCCGCCCCTCGCGGTCGGCCAGCGTGTCCATGCCGACCGCGTCGAGCTGCACGTTCTGCCGCACCGGGCGCCCTTCGATATTGATGATGATCGGAATGAGGAACTGGAACTGCATGCGCACGGCCGCATCCGCCCCCCCCATTTCGCGCGTGCGCACCAGAACCGCGGCGGTGTAGGTGCCCGCCGCGAAGATCGGCACCTGCGCGCGCACCGATACGGTGCCCAGGCGCCCCGCAGGGATGACGACAGACTCATCGGTCAGCGTCATCCAGGGGCGCGCCGAAGACGCGCCCTCGGCGATGGCTTCCGCGCCCTCGTCCAGCGCAACCCAGGAGCCGTTGCGCGCCTGCCCCAGATCGACAAGCTCGAAGACGATCTCCTGATCGTCCAGCCCGCTGCTGTTGAACACTTCAAGCGGAATGACACCCGTACGCCCGGCCGGGAGCGATGCCTCGACAAACATGGGGCTGACCGAAAACCCCTGCGCGACGGTCCGGCCAGGAAGCAGCATCGAAACGACGAAAAACAGGGCGACCAGAACGGTCAGCCCTGCGGGCCGTGCAGCCCGATACCGAGATGAAGCTGTGGGGCGAAGCGATCGCGCCCGATCAGATGGTGCCGTCACTGTGTGGCTGCGGTGATCCTGGCCGTGGCGGAGTAGACGCCGGGCGCGGGTAGCTGCCCGGCAATACCGCCCGGGTTGTCCGCATTGCCGACCAGTCGCGGGCGGAACGCCGCGCCAAGCCCCCAGATGTGGTTTTCCGCAGGGTAGGTGCCGGTTGCGATCCTGCAGTCCGCTCCGTCATTGTTCCAGCTGTAGCTGAGACCGCGCGAACCCGGGTGGCGGTCAAGAAAAAGCGTGCCGCCGATCCAGTCGCCGTTCGTCTCGTGCTTGAAGCGCACCTGCCTGAACGAGGCTTCGGGCGCGTTGAGCAGGTTCGACGCGTTCCAGCATCCGTCCACGGTCGTCACGGTCAACGCGTAATTGGTGTTCGCCTCGACGCTGAACCGCGCGCGCGCACCGTCATCTGTGTTGTTGGCAAGATCGTTGTCGGCGCGTTCGAAGGTGGGGGCGCGCCAGTCCAACGCGCTGTCAAGGATCGTGAGTTCGATGAACGGCGCAATTTCTGCCCTCACTTCGATCTCACCTGTGTCAACGACAGGGTCACCGGAGGCAAATGCCGCTGTCATTCCGGCAACCCCGAGCCCGGCAACCGCACCCACAAGAATGAACGATCTGAACTTCATCAAACACCTCCTGGCCGATACACCGCAGAGCCCACCCCTTGCGGGGTTTCTCGCAAATGACGACGGTTCTTAACGATCCATGAATCCCTAGCAGCTTTCTCCGGTCCAAGGAAGTATCCGCATCGGTTGAATGTCAGGATGAAGCCTCTTTCTGTGCCATTTTCCGAGCCGTCGGTTTCGCTCTGCCGTGATTCCTGGGGCTTGGCGCGCTCATTGTCTCCTCGATCGCAACGGCCATCCAAGCAGGTGCCGAATAACGAAGCCAAAGTCCGAATCAGCTCGTTGACAACTGATTCGACTGCAATAGTAGAGCCGTCGAGGCTCGGAGGCTCGGAGGCTCGGAGGCTCGGATTCCAACAACAGTCACGGCGACAATCAACCCAAGCCCGGCGCATAGTCCAGCCGAAGATTCAGCGGCTTGCCCGAGGGGTTCTGCAGGCCCGCGCCTGGTCGCGCAGGACGGCATAATCGGCGAGCCAGCCTGCGATCAGCGCCCCCTCGGGCAGCGCGGCGACCTCTTCGGCCACGCGCGCCTGCTCGGCCCGGCTGTAGTCCACCACGGGCGGGCAGGCGCTGCGCGGTGGGTCAGAAGTCACCCCCGCGCAGGCGGTCAAGAAGATCGTCGCGGCTGCGAGGGCGGCGGGCGGCCGCGTCCAGCATCTGGCGGTGGATGGCATCGTTGCGCTCCAGGGTTTCGAGCCGTTCGGCGGCGCGGCCAGCGCGCTCGGCCGTGCGGCGGAGGTTGATCAGGAACAAGGCTATGGTGAGGGCTGCGAGGGCGATGGCCGCCACCCGACGCGCCCATGGCCGGGCGAGAAGTCCGACCGCGAGGTTGACCCACATCAGCGCAGGCCCTTCTTCCAGTCGTCGACCCGCGCCCAGACCGCGACGGCAATCCCCGCAAGCGCGAGCGCAATGAACAGCCAGCGGAGGGTGTCGAGATATGGCACCAGCGGCAGTACGGCACCCTGCGCCTCGGCCAGCACTTCCTGCGCGACCTCG
>JAFIEC010000105.1 GCA_020832725.1 Paracoccaceae bacterium
CATGGCGGTGGATGACTGCATAGGGCAGGGCGACCACGTGGTCGAGCGCGGAGAAGGAATTGGTGCGCACGCCCGTGAACAGCAGCGACCGGCGCACCTCGGTGCCCGAGATGATGCAGCCCCCCGAAACCAGCGAGGAAATCGCCACGCCGCGGCGGCTTTCCTCGTCGTGGATGAACTTGGCCGGAGGCACCGCCTCGGCATGGGTCCAGATCGGCCAGTCGCGGTCCCACAGGTCGAGGGCCGGATCGAAATCGGTGAGGTCGATATTGGCCTTCCAGAAGGCGTCGAGCGTGCCCACGTCGCGCCAGTAGGGTTCCGCGTCCGGGCGGTGAAGCACGCAGCTTCGGGTATAGTCATGGGCATGGGCCGCGCCGCGGGCCACCACGCGCGGAATGATGTCGCCGCCGAAATCGCGCCCGCTGCCCTGCGTCGCAGCATCCTCGGACAGCAGCGCCCGCAGCACCGGCCAGGCAAAGATGTAGATGCCCATCGAGGCCAGCGCCGTATCGGGGGCACCGGGCATGCACGGCGGGTCGGCGGGCTTTTCCAGAAAGCGCAGGATGCGGCCCGAGCCATCCACCTCCATCACCCCAAAGCCGGAGGCATCGCTGCGCGGCACCCGCACGGCGGCCACCGTCACATCGGCCCCGCTGGCGACATGTTCGGCCAGCATCACCTCGTAATCCATCTTGTAGATGTGATCGCCCGCCAGGATCACGACGTAATCGACATCATAATCGTCGATGATGTCGGTATTCTGCCAGACGGCATCTGCGGTGCCCTCGTACCATTGCACGGTGCCGATGCGCTGGCTTGCCGGCAGGATGTCGAGATGCTCGTTGCGCTCGGCGCGGAAGAAGGACCAGCCGCGCTGGCAATGCCGGATCAGCGAATGGGCCTTGTACTGGGTGGCCACCGCCATCTTGCGGATGCCCGAGTTCAGGGCGTTCGACAGTGCGAAATCGACGATCCGTGTCTTGCCCCCGAAATAGACGGCCGGCTTGGCGCGCCGCTCGGTCAGCTCATGCAGCCGCGAGCCCCGTCCCCCCGCCAGCACGAAGGCCATGGCGCGGCGGGCAAGGCGGTCGTTGGGGCGCTTCATGGGCTGGACTCCGTTGCTCGGGGTGTCGGGCCTGCGGCGGGGCCGGGTGCGCCGGCCCCGCCCTGTTTCGGGGCGCGCTCAGATGCGCGCGGTCACGTTCCAGATGTCGGCCATATAGCCCCGGATCGTGCGGTCCGAGGAGAACCACCCCGAACGCGCCGTGTTCAGCGCCGCGCGATGCATCCAGCCTCGCGCGTCGCGGAAATCGGCATCGACGCGGCGCTGGGCCTGCCAGTAGCTGTCGAAATCGCTGCAGACGGTGAAATAATCGTGGTCGCGCAGATTGGCGACGATGGCCGCATAGCGCCCGGTGTCACCTTCGGAGAAGATGCCGCTGGCGATCTGATCCAGCGCGCGCGAGAGCCTCGGGCTCTGCTCGATGGCGCGCCGGGCGTGGTCCGGGTCGGCCCGGTGGGCAACCACCTCCTCGGCGGTCATGCCGAAGAGATAGAAATTCTCGTCGCCAACGCGCTCGCGGATTTCCACGTTCGCGCCGTCCAGCGTGCCGATGGTCAGCGCGCCGTTCATGGCGAATTTCATGTTGCCCGTGCCCGAGGCCTCCTTGCCGGCGGTGGATATCTGTTCGGAGAGATCGGCCGCCGGGATCAGACGCTCGGCCATGCTGACGTTGTAATTGGGCGGAAACACCACCTTCAGCCGCCCCTTCAGTACAGGATCGGCATTGATCACCCGGCCCACGTCGTTGATCAGCGCGATGATCTCCTTGGCGATGTAATAGCCCGGCGCGGCCTTGCCCCCGAAGATCTTGACCCGGGGTGTCCATTCGGCCTCCGGGTTCTCGCGCATCTCGTTCCACAGCGCGATCGTCTCGAGGATGTTCATGTGCTGGCGCTTGTATTCGTGAATGCGCTTGATCTGGATGTCGAACATCGCCTCGGGGTCCACGGAAACGCCATGGGCCGTGCGCAGCCAGTCTGACAGGCGAGCCTTGTTGTGGCGCTTTGCGGCTGCGTATTTCTGAAGGAAGGCGGCGTCGGCAAGATGCGGCTCCAGCTCGGACAGCCGCTCCAGATGGCTGACCCAGCCGTTGCCGATCGTGTCGGCGATCAGTTCGCTCAGGGCCGGGTTGGCCGCGAGGATCCAGCGGCGCGGCGTCACGCCGTTGGTCTGGTTCACGATCCGCTGGGGGTGCAGGCGGTGCAGTTCGGCAAAGACCGTGGTCTTGACCAGCTCGGTATGCAGGGCAGAGACGCCGTTCACCCGGTGCGCCATGATGAAACTCAGTTCGCCCATCTGCACATGCCCGTCACGCAGGATCGACACCTTGCGCGAGGGGTTCTGCCGAGCGTGAAGCTCGTCGATGCGGTGCACGATCTCCAGATGCCGGGGCAGAAGCCGCCCGAACAGCCCCTCCGACCAGCGCTCCAGCGCTTCGGGCAGCAGCGTGTGGTTGGTATAGGCCAGGCATCCGCGCGCGATGTCCACGGCCTCCTCGAAGGGGAGCGCGTCCTCGTCATGCAGGATGCGCACCAGTTCG
>JAFIEC010000112.1 GCA_020832725.1 Paracoccaceae bacterium
GATGGCGGCGTTCTGCCCGATCCGCTGTTCGATACCCAGATCGCCGCGATGGTCTGCGGATACGGTGACCAGGCGGGATATGAGACATTGGTGCGCAAGATCGCGCGCGCGTCGGTCGACAAGTCGTCCCGCTTCACCGACTGGAGCCGCAGGCCGCTGTCGCGCGCCCAGCAGGCCTATGCGCTGGCCGATGTCACCCATCTGCGGGTTGTCTACGAGCATCTGGCCGCCGAACTGGAGCGGGCCGGGCGTACCGCCTGGGTGGCCGAGGAATTGCGCATCCTGCAGGAGCCATCCACCTATGTGACCGATCCCGCCGAGGCCTGGTTGCGCATCAAGACGCGCACCGCCTCGGGGCGGTTTCTGGCCTGCGTGCGTGAACTCGCCCGGTTCCGCGAGGCCTATGCCCAATCGGCCGATGTTCCGCGCAGCCGTGTCTTCAAGGATGACGCCCTGCTGGAGCTGGCTTCGCTGCGCCCCAAGGACCCGGAGGATCTGTCGCGCACCCGGCTTCTGCTGCGCGAGGCCCGGCGCGGGGAGATCGCCGACGGCATTCTTGCCGCCGTTGCCCGGGCCGAGGCCTGTCCGCCCTCCGACTATCCGTCGCCACCGGTTTTTCGGGATGACAATGGAAATGGCAACAAGGCACTGTCCGACCTTCTTCGTGTTCTGCTGAAAGCACGATCAGAGGAATCAGGCGTGGCGCAAAAGCTTCTGGCCTCTGCCTCAGAACTTGACGATATCGCATCGGGGGCGCGGGATGTGCCGTCACTCTCGGGCTGGCGGGCAGAGGTCTTCGGCCATGACGCGCTGCGGCTTTGTTCCGGGGAGATCGCCTTGCAGGCCACACCCGAGGGCGGTGTGCGGGTGGTTCCCGTCTCGTCCTGATCCTGTCGCGGGGGCGTCGGGCGGCATACCCGCCCGTGTGTTCAGCGCCGGACAGAGCGGCGGTTCTGCCCCGCGATAACCTCGATCTGACGCACCCCTTCCAGCCTCTGGGTGGAGACGAAGGTGCCTGCCAGAACCTCGCGTGATCGCTGGGTGCCGGCCCGCGTGGGCCCGGGCGGGGGGCTCAGCCGGAACTCGAACGACAGGGTGCCGTTCACCGGTCGCCCCGCATTCAGCGCCACCAGCTCTGCATCCCAATGCCCCTGTGTCGGCGGCAGGCCCATGGCATTGATCACCGCGCCCGAGGCAATACGGTCTACCCCGAGGGACAGGACCTGCGGCACCAGCATGCGCGGGTCGCCCACCTCTGCGGTGGAGGCGGCGACACGCGACTCGCGCTCCCCTCCGAACCAGTTGAACGGGTTGAGCCGTGAGTCGCGCAGCCCTGCGCATCCGCCAAGCACCAGCGACAGCGCCACAGCAAGCGCCAGGGCACGTGCCGGGCCGCGACCGGGCGCTGCGGCCTGCATCTCGGGATCGGGGGAAGTCTCGCGGAGCATGAACCACCTCGCCACATCTCCTGCATCGTTAGCCCGGCCCGCGCCCCTTGCCAACCCCGGACCGCTGCCACCCCAGCGCGGGGCTGGACCACGCGGCCCTTCGCGCCTAGATCATGGGCCAAGGAGAACGCCCATGTCATCGCCCGCCTTCGAGGAAATCGCCGAGACCTTCACCTTCCTGGACGATTGGGAAGAACGCTATCGCCACGTGATCGAGCTGGGGCGTGCGATGCCCCCCCTGGAAGAGGCCTTCCGCGTCCCTGCGACCAAGGTGGAGGGCTGTGCCAGCCAGGTCTGGATCCTGCCCGAGATCGACGGGAACGGGCAGGGCGCCACCTTCCGGTTCCGGGGCGACAGCGACGCCATGATCGTGCGCGGGCTGATCGCGATCCTGACGGCCCTCTACAACGAGCGGAAGGTTGCAGAGGTGCTCGCCACCGACGCGCAGGCAGAGATGGCGCGGCTGGGCCTTGACAAGCACCTGTCGTCGCAGCGCTCGAACGGGCTTCGGGCGATGATCGGACGGATCAGGGGCCTTGCAGAACAGACAGCTGCAGCATGACGTGAAGGTATCGCCTTCGCTCTGCGTGCCAAGGCCCTCACTTGCAAGGCATTCTACAGATAGTCCGAACGGCTCAGCCCGTATTTCGCCATCTTCTCGTTAAGGGTTCGGCGCGGCAGGCCCAACTCCTCCATTACCGCCGAGACCGATCCGCGATGGCGGCGCATGGTGGTGTCGATCAGCATGCGCTCGAAGGCCTCGACGTAATCCTTGAGCGGCTTGCCATGTGAGCCAAGTGCGATCGGCGGCGCCTCCGGGTCAGGCGAGAGGAGCGCGGCCAAGCCGTTGGTGCCCCTGCGGCTTTGCAACACCGCGCGCTCTGCCATGTTGATCAGTTGCCGCACATTGCCCGGCCACGGGTGTTGCAGCAGCTGCGAGGCCTCGCTTGCCGTGACATCGGGGGCGGGGCAGCCGTATTCCTCGGCGAACTGCTCGGCAAAGCGGTTGAAGAGCGTGAGGATATCCTCGCCCCGCGCGCGCAGCGGCGGCAGATAGAGCCGCATCGCGGCAAGCCGGAAATAGAGATCGCTCCGCAGGACCTCCTCGCAGCGCCGCTCGCTTTCGGCGGCATTGCAGATGGCGATGACCCGCACCTCCGGAGGCAGGCCCTGGCCCTCCTCGGACAACAGGGTCAGCAGGCGGGCCTGCACCATTGGC
>JAFIEC010000113.1 GCA_020832725.1 Paracoccaceae bacterium
CTGATCTCCTGCACCGTGCGTTCGATGGGGCTGTCGGCGTGACGCTCCAGCAGCGCGAACAACGGCCCGGTCAGCCGCTGCAGCTCGGGCAGCAGCGGTGCGAAACGGGCAGGGATGTAGGACTGGACATAGCAGATCGGCGCCCCGCCAGGCGCTGTCCAGCGCAGGCCGCTCAGGCAGATCCAGTCCTCGCCCTCGACCCCGCCGACCGTCTCGGCGAGGTCGGCGTCAAGCACCACATCCTCGATGTCGGCGATGGCAAAGAAGGTCCCCTCGGCCACCTGGAACAGCTCTTCCAGCGAGGCGACAGACAGCGTGTAGCCCGCCCGTGCCCCGGCGCTGACCACCCGCGTGCCGATTCCCGCGCGGCGCTCGACATAGCCGCGCTCCATCAGGTAGCGCAGCGCCTCGCGCAGGGTGTTGCGGCTGGTGTCGAACTCGCGCGCCAGTTCGACCTCCGGCGGCATCAGGCTGCCGACAGGGTATTCGCCGGACATGATCCGGTTCTCAAGCACCGCACGGATGCGACGGTGCAAGGGCCGGGTGTCGGGCTCGGCAATGTCGGGCGCCACTGGGCGCGGGTCGTGTCGGTTCACGGCCGCCTCCGGTTGTGGCCTCCAGCATAGCCGATCCGGCGCCGTGCTCAACAGGTATGGACAAATGTCTGTCAGCCGCCCTAGCCTGACCCTGCCATGCAGGAAGGTGGGCCGGAACATGCGACACCTGTCGACCTATGGGCCGCGCGCCCGGCTGGGGCTGATCGTCCCCCCCACCAACACGGTCAACGAGTCCGAATGGTCACGTCTGATCCCCGAAGGCGTGACCTTCCATACCCATCGCATGGCCCTGCACACAGACAGTGCCTCGCCCGAGGGTGCCGAGCGTCTGAGTGCCGATCTGGAGGCGGTCTTCGCGCTGCTGGGTCAATGCGGGCCGGATGTGATCGCCTATGCCTGCACTGCCGGATCTATGGTCACCCCGGCCGATTCGCTGCCTGCGGAACTGGCCCGCCGCACGGGCAGGACGGCGGTCACCACGGCCGCGGCCATCGTTGCCGCCCTGCGCGCATTGGGCGTGAAAAGACTATCCGTTGCAACGCCCTATGCGCAGGCACTGAATGATCACGAGGCGCATTTCCTGGCCGCGCACGGCTTCGAGGTGGTGCGGCTGATCGGGCTGGGCATCGGTGCCGGGGGGCCGCAGGAGTATCCGATGATCGCGCGCAAGCCGCTTGCCGAGGTGCGTGATCATGCCCTTGCAGCCTTCGTGCCCGGCTCTGACGCGCTGCTGATCACCTGCACCGATTTTCCCAGCCTGCCGCTGGTGGCCGAACTGGAGCGGGACCTGGGCGTGCCGGTCGTCACCTCGAACACCGCCACGCTCTGGAAGGCGCTGCGGGAGGCGGGCATCGCGGACGATCTGCCGGCCGGCGGTGCGGTTTTCAGCCGGTAATCCGGGCAGGCCGCCGGCAGGGTTGCGCAAGTCCGCATAAATCAGTGGACAGGTAACTTTGTATGGACATATGCTGTCTGCGGAGGAAGATAATTTCCGGCCCGCCTGTCAGGGGACCGATCGGCACCGCCATCCCGCCGTGGTCCGGGCTCCGGAGACACCGCCACCGACTGCCAAGGAAACCACGTCGCAACTGAGGAAACTGCCGATGATCCGCACTACCTTCTCGCTGGCGCTGGCAGCGCTGGTCCTCGTCCCCGCGCTGGCCCCCGCGCCAGCCGTGGCGCAGGTCGTCACCCTGGGCTCGACGACCGGCGGCGCAACCAGCCAGATGGGCCGGGCGATTGCCGCCACCGTCTCGGACCTGTCGCCGTTGCAGATGCGCCCGCAGGAAATGGCCAACACCGCCGACTACATGCCGCTGGTCAATGCCGGCGAGATCGACTTCGGCATCTCGAACGTGGTGCAGCTGTGGTACGCCTACAATGGTCTCGGCATGTCGGCCGGCCAGCCCGGCCCGAACCTGCGGGCGGTGTCCATCCTGCAGCCGTTCCGCAACGGGCTGCAGGTGCGCAATGACAGCGCGATCCGGTCGGTCGAGGATTTGCGCGGGCAGCGCGTGCCGTCCTTTCCCGATGGCAGCCTCGGCGATCATGTGATGCGCGCCTATCTGGCCAATGGCGGGCTGAGCTATGATGACGTGGTGGCGGTGCCGGTGCCGAACTTCCCGCGGATGTGGGACAGCTTCCGCGAGGGGCAGACCGATGCCGTGATCGACGTGCCTGGCAGCGCCAACTCGCGTGAACTCGATGCGGCCGTTGGCGGCATCCGTTATGTCAGCTTCAACGACACCGACGCAGCGCGCGCGGCCATGCAGGATTGGCTTCCGCAGGCCTTCCTGACCGAGATCGGGCCGGATTCGGGTCTGCCCGGCTTCTTCGAGCCGATCCTGGTGAATGCCTTCACCTATACCTTCTTTGCCAATGCGGATGTGCCCGAGGCCCAGGTCTACGAGGTGGCGAAGGCCATCTACGACGGCGCCGACGCCTTGCTTGAGACCGGCCCGGTCTGGGCGGGGCTGAACCGCGAGACCTTCGCGGCGGACGTCGATGTCCCGTTCCACCCCGGCGCGATCCGCTTCTACCAGGAAGCAGGCATCTGGCAGGAGTGAGCGCGGCGCGGCCGGCGGGTTGTCCGGGATGACCGCACAGCCCCTTGCCCCGCCCGGCGCGGTCGAGCGTTTCGCCCGCGCCGGTCTGGTCCCCGCCCTGTGCGTCTTTGTCTGCCTTGCCTCGGTCTCCTGGGCG
>JAFIEC010000114.1 GCA_020832725.1 Paracoccaceae bacterium
GCGCGATCTCGTAGATCTCCGATATCAGCGGCCACCTGACCCGCGAGAACAGCGCGTTCTGCACCAGAAAGATGACGATGAGGTAGCTGACCATATAGGCCATCACCTCCTCGAAGGTGGACACGAAGATCTCCACCCCGAAGAACAGATACACCAGCGGGATCAGCAGGAAGGTCATCCGCACCAGCGGAAAGAGCCAGAAGCTCATGGAATTGAGGTAGCACAGCCGCTTGACCACGCCGAGGCCGGGGCGGAACAGCGGGTTCTTGAGCAGAAGCATCTGGATCATGCCCGATGCCCAGCGCCCGCGCTGTTGGATGAAGGAGGCGAATGTCTCGGGCTGCAGGCCGGCGATCATGGCGCGGTTGAGATAAAGGCTCTCCCAGCCCTTTGAATGGATGTCGAGCGCGGTCTCGGCATCTTCGGTGATGGTCTCGCCCGAAAAGCCCCCCGCCTCGTCCAGCGCCCGCCGCCGCAGCACCGCCGCCGAGCCGCAGAAGAACGCGCCCCCCCAGCGGTCAAGGCCGCGGTGGATGGTGGAATAGAACATCTCGTTCTCGGGCGGGCAGGCCTGCGACAGGCCCAGATTGCGCTCGATCGGGTCCTTGTTGATGAAGAAGTGCGGTGTCTGGACAAGGAACAGGCGCGGGTTCTCGACGAAATATCCCACGGTGCGCGCGAGAAAGTCGCGGCTGGGCACGTGGTCGGCATCGAACACCACCACCAGTTCACCGTTCAGCCGTTCCAGCGCCGCCGACATGTTGCCCGCCTTGGCGTGTTCGTTGCGGGCCCGGGTGGAATACATCACCCCCATGTCGCGGCACAGCGCCTGCAACTCGGCCCGCCGGGCACGCGATGCCTCGGCCAGTTCCGGGTCGGGGGAGTTGCAGCGCTGGTCGGTACCGCCGTCATCGCACAGCACGACGGTGCGCAGTTCGGCCGGGTAATACATGTGCTTGGCCGCAGCCAGCGTGACCGCGAGCATGTCCGACGGCTCGTTGTAGGAAGGCACGAGGATATCGACGGTGGGCAGTTCCTCGGGCGCAAGCCTGCGGGGCAGGGCACGCTCGGTCGGGTCGGCGTTGATGAAGGCATTCAGGAAGAAGACCGCGATGGCATAGCTTTCCACCACGAACAGCGCCAGCGCCGCAGCAAAGGCGAACGGGTCCTGCACCGAGGGCAGGGTCTCCAGCAGCCGCCAGATCCAGTAGCGCATGATGATGACACTGGCGATCGCCAGCAGGGTAAAGCGCGCGGCGACGTGGCGGGCAAAGGGCTTGAGCACGGCCACCGCGACCACCGCCACCACACCCAGAAGCGCCTGCACCGCGTTGGAGGTGGGAGTAGAGGCCAGCACCAGCACGGGGACCATCAGCCCCAGCCAGATCAGTCCGAGAAGCCATGCCGCAGGGCCTGCCTGCCTCTTGGTGCGGGGGGGTGGGGCCATGTGCCTGCCTCCTAGAGGCGCGGCGCGGCAAAGGGTGACAGGGTGCGCACGCTGTCGCGCCGCAAATGCCCCTCGCTGCCGGCGAAGAAGCCCACGCGCGGCGCGGTGATCGGGGCAAGGGCCTCGTCCAGAGTTCCATCGACGCAGTTTCGTACCATCACATCCATCACATCCGCTCCCTGCGGCAGCGGACGGCTGGTCCGCGTCAGGCGGCGAAACGCCAGCACGCAGATCGTGCCGACGCCCAGAAACTCTTCCTTCCAGACATAGCCGCCCAGCGCGTCGTCGCGGCTCATCAGTCCCGATTCCGTAATCGGCGCAAAGGGCGGGGGCACGCCGCCGGCCTGTTCGAGAAAGGGTTGCAGCAGAAAAGCGGTGCCCGCAGTCGAATCGTAGGGCGAGGCGCGCAGCACGATCACATTGTCGCCCGGCACGGTCGTCTTGTTGGGCAGAAGGATGCGCTGCTCGCGCACCGGTGCCCGCGGTGTCCCGAAGATGCGCGCGGTGACCAGAATCGCCTCGGGCGCATGGACCCAGGCGCGCCCGGTTTCCACCACCGAGGCCGGTGCCACCTCGGCCGCCGCAGCAAGCGTGGGACGTTCAAGATAGGCCAACTCATCGCAGCTTGCGGCCATCGTGGCAACACCCAGCGCCAGCGCCGCCCGCAGCATGGCAGGGGCACAGGCCCGCCCTGCAGACCGGGAGGCTGCGTCGCGACCGCCGCTCCACGCTCTTGCGCCCGCCCTGACAAACCCCGCAAACATCTGTCCAAACCTCTGAGAAATCGGTCGGATCGACTCGAACACGTTAACTTGTCACAATGGCGGTGATGTGATCATGCGAGGGCGGGCATGTCCACAGGTTGCGTCTTGTTCTCGAAATGGGGCTGTTAATGTCGAAAGTTGGACACAAGGGCAGCCGGAACGCCGCAAACGGGGTGCCGCGCGATCCTGCGCACGACCCGCCGCACGAGAACGAGGGCATGGCGGCGGCGCTGTTCGATTCGCTCGGGCCCGCGACAGGGGCCGGCATGCTCGCGCTGCTGCCGCTCGATCTGCCGCCCGAGATGGCCGCGCGGATGCCCCCGCTGCAGCCCGTGGTCTGGCCCGAGGGTGCGAGGCTGCCGACCCTCTCGCGCGACGCGCAGGAGGCCCTGCTCCGGGGCGAGTCAGTCCCGCCCCTGTCGCTGCCCGGGGGGATGGTGCTGCATCTGTGGCCGCTGGGCACCCCACCCCGGGCCGCCCTCGCGGCAGAGCTGCCCCCCGAGATGGCGGCAGAGGCGCCCCTGCTGGACGGGCTGGCGCTGGCTCTGGGCGCGTCACTCGATCTTGCGGTCTCGGAGGCGCGGCGGGCGCGGCTTCATGCGCGGCTGGAGGGCGAGCGCGTGGTCACCGCGCGCCTGCTGGAGACGGGTGCCACCGGCATCCTGTCGCTGGATGGGGCCGGGCGCGTCGTGTTTGCCAATGCCACTGCCGCCGCCCTTCTGGGCGAGGAGGCCGCCGATCTGACGGGTCAGGACATCGGCGTGCTTGCGCCCAGGCTTGCCCATATGCCCTCGGGCGCGTCTGTCGCCCGCAATGAGATCGTCTTCGCCGAGGTCCTTGCAAACGGCGCGGCCATCCACGATTGCCGCTTTCGCTATCGGCGGCCCGATGGGAGGCTGCGCTATCTGTCGCTGAACGTGGCACCCTTTTCGGCCGATATCCTGCCCGACGCGCGGCTGGGGCTGGTGCTGACCGACATCACCGAGGCAACCCTTGCCGAGGCTGATGCCCGCCGCAATGCCGACCTGCTGGAGGGGCTGTTCCACCACACCCCCAACGGCGTCGCCCTGCTTGACGGGCGGACCGGCCGCGCGGTTGAGGTCAACCCCGCGCTCTGTGCCCTGACGGGACGCAGTGCCGATTCGCTGCTGGGCGCGCCCCTGGCCGAGACCCTGTCGCCCGGCAGCCCGATGGCCCCGCGCATGGCCGCCGCACTGGCCGAGAGGGGGCGCTTCGGGCCCGACGAATGCGCGCTGTTGCGCCCTGACGGCACCCGCCTGACGGTCAAGGTCTCTGCCTTTGCGCTGGGCGAGGGGGGTGTTGCTGCGCCCGACGGCACGGCCCCGCCGCGCGGCGTGTCGGCCGCCCCGGTGTGGATCATCCTGGAAGACGTCACCGCACGCCGCGCCGAGGCCGACCGCCTGCGCCACGAGGCCCATCACGACGAGCTGACCGGCCTGCCCAACCGTCGCCTTTTCCGCGACCATCTGGCGGCAGCACTGGAAAGCGCGCGGCGCGCCTCCGAGATGGGGGCGGTGCTGCTGATCGACCTCGACAGCTTCAAGCTGATCAACGACACGATGGGCCACGCTGCGGGTGATGCCTTTCTGTGCGAGATCGCGGCGCGGCTGTTGGCATTCGTGCGCCCCGGGGAACAGGCGGCCCGGCTGGGTGGTGACGAATTCGCCCTCCTGCTGGCCCGTGTGAAGCCCCCCCGTGTAGTCAAGCTGCGCGGGCGCGAACTGATCGAGGCGCTGGGCC
>JAFIEC010000124.1 GCA_020832725.1 Paracoccaceae bacterium
TCCGCGAACTGGGTGGATGCGTTGCGCATCACAATGGCGCTGTCCACCCGCTGAAAGAAGCGCGCGGCGGCGGCATCGTCCTCGGTCAGGATGGCGTCGGTATGCTGGCTGCCGAACTGGCGGATATGGGCAATCGCCCCGTCCACCCCGTCCACCACCCGTGCCGCGATGATGGCATCAAGGAATTCGCGGCCGAAATCGTCCTCTCCGGCGGGGGTCGTCCCCGGGATCTGCGCAAGCTCGGGGCAAGCCCGCACCTCTACCCCGGCGGCCAGAAGATCGTCGATCATGGGGGCACCATGAGCCGCGAAAAACGCGCGGTCGATCAGCAGGCATTCCGCAGCCCCGCAGATTCCGGTGCGCCGCGTCTTGGCGTTGAGCACGACGGCGCGGGCCTTTTCCACATCGGCACCGGCATCCACATAGACGTGGCAGATCCCCTCCAGATGGGCAAAGACCGGCACACGTGCCTCGCTCTGGACAAGGCCGACAAGCCCCTTGCCCCCGCGCGGCACGATCACGTAGATATGGGCGGTCATGCGCAGCATTTCCGAAACTGCGGCCCGATCACGGGTGGGGACAAGCTGGATCGACGCCTGCGGCAGGCCGCAGGCGCGAAGCCCCGCCACCATCGCCGCATGGATCGCGGTGGAGGAATGAAAGCTCTCCGAGCCACCGCGCAGGATCACCGCATTGCCCGCCTTGAGGCACAGCGCACCGGCATCGGCGGTGACGTTGGGGCGGGATTCGTAGACCACCCCGATCACCCCGAGCGGCGTGCGCACACGCCGGATGCGCAGACCCGACGGACGGGTCCACGCGGCCATGACCTCCCCCACCGGATCGGGCTGGGCGGCCACGGCGCGCAGCCCGGCCACAATGCCGTCGATGCGCCCGGGGTCGAGCAGAAGCCGGTCGAGCATCGCGGGCGACAGCCCTTTCGCGCGCCCGAATTCCATGTCGCGCGCATTGGCGGCGATGACGTCCGCCTGCGTGGCGAACAGCGCCTCGGCTGCGGCCTCCAGTGCTGCGCGGCGCTGCTCGGCCGGGGCATGCGCCAGCTCTGCGGCAGCGGCGCGCGCGGCGCGGCCGATCTCCTCCATGAGTTCGGGAATGGCGGGGCTTGTCTCGGAATCCTTCATGTCACCAGATCATCCCTGTGGATCAGCGCGGCCCGCCCCGGATAGCCCAGAATCCGGGCAATGTCACCCGAGCGGCGTCCCATGATCCGCCGCGCCTCCTCGTCGGTATAGCGCACCAACCCCTGTCCCAGCCGCGCGCCCTCCGGCCCGATCACGGCCACCGGCTCGCCGCGGCCAAAGGCCCCCTCGACCCCGGTGACACCCGCCGGGAGCAGCGACTTGCCCTGCCGCAGCGCCGCTGCGGCCCCGGCATCCACCTGCACGCGCCCGCGTTCCTTCATGGCTGCGATCCAGCGCTTGCGCGCGGCCTGCGGATCGCCCTGGGGGGCAAAGCGGGTGGCGGGCGCCCCCGCCGCAAGCGCCGACAGGGGCCGCATCCCGGTGCCGCGCGCGATGCTCAGGGCGCAGCCGGCAGCCGTGGCGATGCGGGCAGCCATCACCTTGGTCCGCATCCCCCCCCGGGACAGGCCCGAGGCAGCCTCGCCCGCCATGGCCTCGATCGCGGGCGTGATCTCGGCCACCTCGGCAAGATGGCGGGCCTCCGGGTCGGTCCGCGGATTTGCGGTATAGAGGCCATCGACATCCGACAGCAGGATCAGGTGATCAGCACCCGCCGTCACCGCCACCTGGGCGGCCAGCCTGTCGTTGTCGCCATAGCGGATCTCGTCGGTGGCGATGGTGTCGTTCTCGTTGACGATGGGCACCACATGCAGCGACAGAAGCGTCTCGAACGTCGCGCGCGCGTTGAGGTAGCGCCGCCTGTCGGCCGTGTCCTCCAGTGTCAGCAGAACCTGCGCCGAGGTGATCCCGTGAGGGGCCAGCGCCTCCTCATAGGCGCGGGCAAGGCGGATCTGGCCGACAGCCGCCGCCGCCTGGCTCTGCTCCAGCGCGAGGATGCCCTCGTCCAGCCCCAGAACCCCACGCCCCAGCGCGATCGCCCCCGAGGACACGATCACCACCTCGGCCCCGCAGGCGCGCAGGGCCGCGACATCGGCCGCCAGCCCTCCCAGCCAGTCGGAGCGCAACTTCCCCCGCCCCTCCACCAGAAGCGCCGAGCCGATCTTGACCACGACCCGCCCCCGACCGGGTGCCAGTGCAGACAGTCCGGGGCCCGGGGCGGTGGCGCTCAGGGTGTCCATGCGGCGTCCCCCTGCTCCTCCTCTGCGGCTTCGGCCTCGAGCTTGCCCAACGCATCGGCCCGGGCGCCTGCCACATGGGGCCAAGCGGCCCGCAGGGCCTCGCGCACCCCTTCGCCAGACACCGCAGACAATGCAAGAACAGGCCCGCCCGCCTCTGCAGCCAGCGCCGCCTGACGGTCGGCCAGCAGGCCCTCTTCAAGCGCGTCGATCTTGCTCAGCGCCACAAGACGCGGGCGATGGGCCAGCCCCGCCCCATAGGCAGCAAGCTCGTCCAGCACGGTCCGGTAGTCGCCCGCCACGTCCTCGGATGTCGCATCCACCAGATGCAACAGAACGGCACAGCGCTC
The DNA here is from genome assembly GCA_020832725.1 of Paracoccaceae bacterium. GTDB lineage: Bacteria > Pseudomonadota > Alphaproteobacteria > Rhodobacterales > Rhodobacteraceae > JAFIEC01. The sequence goes on from JAFIEC010000124.1 coordinate 2,629, forward strand.
CACATGGCCGAGAAAGCGATCCCCGATCCCCCTGCCCTCGTGGGCACCCTCGATCAGTCCGGGGATGTCGGCCACCACCATCTCGGACCCGTCCACCGCCACCACACCCAGATTGGGGTGCAGCGTGGTAAAGGGGTAATCCGCGATCTTGGGGCGCGCGTTGGAGGTCGCGGCCAGAAAGGTGGACTTGCCCGCATTGGGCAGCCCCACCAGACCCATGTCGGCGATCAGCTTGAGTCGCAACCACAGCGTGCGCTCCACCTCGGGCTGGCCCGGGTTCGCATGGCGCGGCGCCTGATTGGTCGAGCTCTTGAAATGCAGGTTACCCCAGCCGCCATTGCCACCGCGCGCCAGAACCACGCGCTGACCCACGGAGACAAGGTCGGCCACGACCGTTTCCTGATCCTCCTCCAGCACCTCGGTGCCCACAGGCACCCGCAGCACGATATCGTCGCCCGACCGCCCGGTGCGGCCACGGCCCATGCCGCCCTGGCCGTTCTGGGCAAAGAAATGCTGCTGATAGCGATAGTCGATCAGCGTGTTCAGCCCGGGCACGGCCTCGATCACCACATCGCCGCCCCGCCCGCCGTCACCGCCGTCGGGCCCGCCGTATTCGATGAACTTCTCCCGCCGGAAGCTGACACAGCCGTTGCCGCCCGCCCCCGAGCGGATCGTCACGCGCGCCAGATCGAGAAACTTCATCTCTCCCTCCCGGGGTCAGGCAGCGCCGGCGTCACCCAGCCGGCGCAGGTAAGTCCAGGTCGCGACGGGCTTGCCGCGCGCAACGGAATAGGCCTCGGCATCGCCAAGATAGACAAAACCCGCATTCGTCAGCACCCTGGCCGAGCGCGCGTTGTCCTGAAAGACGCTGGCAAAGATCGTCTTGTTGCCAAGGGGATTGGCCTTCAGCAATGCCGCCAGCGCCTCGGACGCATAACCCGCGTTCCAGAAGGCAGGCGCCACCCAGTAGGACACTTCGGACTGGTCGCGGTCCATCTCGCGCAGCGAGATCAGCCCCAGAACCTCCGAGAGCCCATGCTCGGCCCCGTCCAGCGCCCAGACATGGGCGCGCCGATCCTCGTCCCGCGCCCGCCCGATATAGGCCTCGGTCGCGCCGGGGGGCAGCGGATGGGGGATATGGGTGGTCTGCTCGGCCACACGCCTGTCGTTGGTGTAAAACGATATCAGCCCCGCATCCGAGGGCCGCAGGGGCCTCAGGACAAACCGGCCCGCATCGATCACAGGCTGCGCCGCAATGGTTTCGTGCTTCATGCTCTCCTCCCGCCGGGGGTCATGCCACCCGTTCTGGTGGGGATATGGGTAGCCCGGGACGCAATGTCACCTCCCCGGAGGGATGGCGCACACAACCGTGCCGGGAAATGCAAGCGGGGGACCGGCGCCGCCGATCCCCCGCGCGCATTCCCCTGAGACGGGGTTATTCCGCTGCTTCGGCCGGGCGAACCGAAACAAAGGTACGCCCGCGAAAACCTTGATGGAAGAACACCGCGCCCTCGGTCACGGCAAAGATCGTGTGGTCGCGGCCCATGCCAACGCCATTGCCCGGCCACCACTTGGTGCCGCGCTGGCGCAGGATGATGTTGCCCGGGATCACGGCCTCGCCGCCGAACTTCTTCACGCCCAGCCGACGTCCGGCCGAGTCGCGCCCATTGCGGGATGAACCGCCTGCCTTCTTGTGTGCCATGGACGTTACTCCTCGTCTTTGGTGTCGTTCTGGCCTGCGGCCAGCGCGGCCGCCTTGCCGATCCAGTCATCGCGCTCGATGCGGCCCTTGAACTTGAGCTTGTCGTCGATCCAGGCCACTTCCGCCGGGCTCCAGGCCGCGATCTGATCGAAGTGGAAGACGCCGTTCTCGTGCAGGAGCGACTCGAGCTTGGGCCCCACGCCGGAGATCAGCTTCAGGTCGTCCGGCCCGCCCTCGCGCGCCGCATCCAGCAGATTCGCCGGACGCTCTGCCGCCACCTCAGCCACCAGCTTGGCAGACGCCGCAGACGCGCCACCCGCGACCAGCGCACCATCGGCCATGATCCCGGTCACCCGCACCAGCGTCAGATACTGGCGATGGCCCTTGGTCCGCTTGGACGAATGCTTGCGGCGGCGGCGCACGAAATTCAGCACCTTCTCGCCGCGGATCTGGTCGATCACCTCGGCCTGCACGGCGGCACCTGCCACCAGCGGATCGCCGATACGGGCGGTCTCTCCGCCCAGCATCAGAATCTCGTCGAACTGCACGGTCTGACCAGCCTCGGCGACCAGCTTCTCGACCCGCAGGATATCCCCGGGCGCAACCTTGTATTGCTTGCCACCCGTCTTCAGTACCGCGAACATGCGCGCACCCTCTCTCTCCCGCACCCTCTGGCCCCCGTCTTCCGGGCGTTCCGCGACCCTGTCGCACCTCGGGCAGCGCGCCCCCGCAGGGGCGTTACGCTGAATGGGCCGCGATCGCGGCCCGGCTCTCCCGGCCAGGCCGGGCAGCGGTGGGCCAAAGGCAAACACCGCAACCCGCCGCAGCCCCGAGGGCCCGGCAGGAGCCGCGCTTATGGCCGAGCACCGCGACCCTGTCAAGCAAGCCCTGAAGGCCTCCTGCCCCGCTCTCGCAGGCAGCCGCCACTTGCACCTTGCGCCTGCCCGCGCGTGACGCTAAGCACCGCCCGACCCCCGCGGAGAGGTGCCGGAGTGGTCGAACGGGGCGGTCTCGAAAACCGTTGTGGGGGTGACCCCACCCAGGGTTCGAATCCCTGTCTCTCCGCCATTTTGGGCACTTGAATTTCCGATTTTACCGAAACAACGGAATATACCCCCAGATCGACACGGCTTGCCCCGGAATTTGACGGAAGTGGCCCGCTCAACCGGTCCTGCACAGGGCGCAGACACAGCGCCGCCATGCGTGAGCCTAGCACCAGTTGACCTCTGGCACGTGGAACCCGAGCGCATCACTTCTTTCATTCTCGTCCCGGCGCATTCGGGCATTCGCCGCATCTGGGCGCCGCAATTGCCAAGCCTCCGCAGGCGGGTCGATGTCGCGTAAAGGTGGCGTCACTCGAGAGCATGAACACATTGGCCTCCCGGCCCCTCAAATCGCGGGAGCACGGCTGGTTTGATCCCGTCCACGATCCCTGCCACTGTGGCGGTGAAGTCTGGCAGGGGGGCGATGGACACCGCTTTGAAGATCACGGCGCTGCTCGCGGGGGCCTATGCGCTCATCATTGCCGTCATGGCGCTGTCCCAGACTGCGCTGCTGTTCCCGCGCTGGGCGGTTGGGCAGATGTCGTCGTTGCCGGACGGCGCGGTGTCGGTGCAACTCCATCGACCGGACGGAGTGGTCCTGCACGGCCACCTGCTGCCAGGTGGTCAGGGCGGCGCGCCCATCCTCGGCTTTGGCGGCAACGCCTGGAACGCAGCCGACATGGCGCTGTTTCTGCACAGGGTCTTTCCCGATCATTCCGTCGGCGCTTTCCACTATCGCGGCTATGCCCCGAGCACCGGGCGTCCTGCTGCCCGGGCGCTGGCGGAGGACGCGCTTGCGATCCATGATCATCTATTGGAGCAGGTGGGCTGGCAGGAGCCGCCTGTGGTGGTCGGGTTCAGCATCGGTGCAGGGCCGGCGGCGCACCTGGCGGCGAACCGCGCTGTGGGGGGCGTGATCCTTGTCACGCCGTTCGACTCGCTGACCAACCTCGCACGGGCGCATTACCCCTGGACGCCGGTCCGCCTCCTGTTGCGCCATCAGATGGAGCCCGCAGCGGATTTGTCCGGCACCGCCGTCCCGGTCGCATTGATCGCCGCAGCGCAAGACAATATCGTTCCGGCATCGAGGACCGATGCCCTGCGGTCGGCCCTTGCGGATAACGCGCCGGGCGTCGTCTTCGATCGCACCATTCCTGCGGGGCACAACGATCTCTATGGCCACCCGGATTTCGCCGACGCTCTGCGCGATGCGATGCGGCGGATCGTCCTTTCCGAAGACCCGGGAGCGCGCAATCCAGGGCGACCGGAATAGCCATTAACGCGCCTGGCATGACGGGAGCGCGTGCATCCGCTGCGCGCCGCCCAGCGTTCGTGCCCGGACACTGCCTGCCCGGCATCGCGCCACCCTCAGGCACCCAGAGCGCGTGCAGCGAGATAGCCCGAGCCGCCGCCCAGCCCCGGCCCCGGATGGGTGGAGGCGCCGATGTGCAGCAGCCCCTTTACCGGCAGCGTCCCGTTGCGCGAATGGGCGAAGGGACGCCACAGGAAGAACTGGTCGATCGAGCATGCCCCGCCATAGGGATCACCCCCGACAAGGTTGACGTTGATCGCCTCCAGATCGGCAGGTGAGAACGCACGTCGCGCCAACTTTACCGCCTCGAAATTGCGGATGTGGCGGGCAAGGATCGTCTCGATCCGGTCGGCAAACGCCTCGCGGATTTCGGGGGTCCAGTCGGGGCCCGTCGAGATCTCGCCGCCCGCGTCGCCCTTGATCAGGCGGGGCGCATCGGGGATCTGCAGCCACAGGATGGCCTTGCCCTCGGGGCAGCGCGAGGGATCGAGGCGGTGAGGCTGGCCCACACAGATCGTGGGGATCGCGGGCAGCATTCCGCGTTCAGCCTCGTTTGCCGAGCGCGAGACAGAGTCGATGCCATCCGCGAGGTGGATCAGCGCCACATCCTCTAGGCCCTCGGCAATCCATTCAGGGGGCCCATCCAGAGCGTAGTGAAGCTGGAAATTGCCCCGCCCGTGACGAAAGCGCGTCGCCGCGGCGCGGTCCTCGGCGGCGGGGGCCGGATCGGCATCGCGCAGAAGGCGGCCATAAAGCTGCGCTGGCGCGACGGAGGCCAGCACCGAGGGTGCCGTGACCTCTTCGCCATCGGTCAACGCCACGCCGCGCACCCGGTTGCGCTGCACCAGAATGCGGTCCACGTCGGCCCCGGTGCGCACGGCTCCGCCCGCACCCTCGATCAGGCTGCGAAAGGCTTCGGCTGCGGCCCCCGCTCCGCCCCTGACCACAGGTGCCCCGGCCGCCTCCAGTGCGAAGGCAATGACCTTGCCCATCTGGCCGGAATAGGCGCTTTCGGGCGTCAGCCCGGCATGCAGCACCCAGGGTGCCCACAGGGCCTGCACATCGGGGCTGGCATAGGTTGTCTCGAGCCAGCCACGCGCCGGAGCGAGGGCCGCGCCGAACCACGCCATGAGGCCCCGGAGGCCACGCCTGCGCGCCCGACCCGCCAGCAACCGCGCCATCTCCCACGACCACAGCCTCCCGCCCAGCAGCGCGAACAGAAACGGCGCGTCGGCCTCGATCGCGCCGACATCGGCGGCATGGGCAGCACCGTCCCCGCCTGCACGCGCGTCCCATGCGGCGACATTCGCGGCCCGGTCGGTCGAGAGCACCAGTGCGGATCCGGCAGGGCGCAGCACGGCTGTCGGGTGGGCCGTGTGGCAGAATTCCAGACCATTGCGCGCAAGCGCCGCGCCCAATGTGGCATGGGCAGGAGATGTCAGGAACAGAACGAAGGTCGCGGCCATGACGTCATGATGGAAACCGGGGAGGGTCACCTCTTCGGTCCGCATGCATCCGCCCGGCTCTTGCGCCCGTTCCAGAACCAGAACCCTGCGCCCCTTCTGCGCAAGCATGGCTGCGGCCACCAGCCCGTTTATCCCCGAGCCGACAACGATGTGATCCCAAGCCTCGGCCATCTTTCACCCCGACCTGCCGCGCCGATCGCGCAATTCCATGCTGGACAGATTTCAATGTATTTGCAAGTATTCGACAGCGTATCAGGGTGGATGAATGCAGAACGAGTATGATGCCGTGATCGTGGGGGCGGGCCACAATTCACTGGCCTGTGGCCTGCATCTGGCAGCCCGCGGCTGGTCCGTTGCCCTGTTCGAGCGGGGCGCGGAACCCGGGGGCGCAGTGCGCTCGGGCGAATACACACATCCGGGCTTTGTCCATGACTGGGCCGCGATGAACCTGTCCCTTTTCGCGGGCTCCCCCTTCTTTCGCCAGCACGGCGCCGAGATCACCCGTCACGGGCTGGAGTTCGTGCCCGTGCAACATTGCTTTGCCAGTGTCTTTCCCGATGGGAAATGGCTGGGCGTCTCCACCGATCTGGAGGCGACGGCGAGCCGCATCGCCGCCCTGTCGGAACGGGATTCGGCCACCTGGCGATGGCTTGTCGCGGAATTTCCCGCAGAGGCGGAGCATCTCTTCGGCCTGCTTGGCAGCCCCATGAGCCGGCGCGGGCTTGCAGCTTTTTCGTGGCGGCTGTGGCGGGCGCGGGGCACTGGCGGGGCGCTGGCGCTTTCCCGATTCCTGCTGTCGTCGCCACGCAAATGGCTGGAGGAAACCTTCGAGCGCCCCGAGATGCATGCGTTGCTGGGAGCCTGGGGGATGCATCTCGACTTTGCGCCCGACATCGCCGGAGGCGCGCTCTTTCCCTACCTTGAAGGCATGGCCAACCAGTCCTTCGGCATGGTGCTGGGCAAGGGTGGGGCGGGGTCGATGAGCGATGCGATGGTGGCGGCTCTACGGGCCCGAGGCGGCCTTGTGGAATGTGGGGCCGAGGTCGTGACCATCCGTCACGAGGGCGGAGAGGCACGGGGCATCACCCTGGCCGATGGCCAGGAGATCAGGGCGCGCAAGGCGGTGATCGCGAATGTCGCCCCTTCTGCCCTGACCCGGCTGACAGGACCCCTCGAGGCCGGCTTTGACCGCGCCATGGCCAACTTCTCCCACGCACCGGGCACGATGATGATCCATCTCGCGCTGGAGGACCTGCCGGACTGGCGGGCATCGCCGGAATTGCGCGACTTCGCCTATGTGCATGTGGCACCCTCACTCGACCAGATGGCGCGGACCTATTCCGAGGCAAAAGCCGGGCTGCTGCCGTCCGAGCCAGTGGTCGTGGTCGGCCAGCCCACCGTGATCGACCGGTCGCGCGCGCCCGAGGGCAGGCACGTCCTTTGGGTGCAGGTGCGCATGGCCCCCGCAGTGATCCGGGGGGACGCGGCGGGCAAGATCGCCGCGCGCGACTGGGCCGACGCGGCAGAGCCCTTCGCAGAGCGTGTTCTCGACCTGCTGGAGGGCCATGCCCCGGGGCTGCGCGCGCGCATCATCGGACGCAGGATCGTGACCCCCGACGCGCTGGAAGCCGACAATCCCAACCTTGTGGGTGGCGATCAGGTCTGCGGCAGCCATCATCTGGCACAGCATTTCCTGTTCCGCCCGGCGCGTGGCCATGCCGATGGCTCCACGCCATTGCGGCGGCTGCACCTGACGGGTGCCGCCGTCTGGCCGGGAGGCGGCACCGGGGCGGGACCGGGCGTTCTGCTGGCCCGCCGGCTTGCCGGGGCCTGAACAACGACCGACCGACAACCAGAAACCAACCGGGAGACACAATGATGAAGATGAACAGACGCACCCTGCTGCAGATGTCGGCAGCCTCGGTGACACTGAGTGTGGCCCTGCCGAAGCTCGCGGCCGCCCAGACGATCGACGAACTGGTGATCGCCTACAACGTGAACCTGCCACAATGGGACCCTACCACCGGCCCCTCCGCAGTCAATCCGACGATCCAGGGCATCTACCAGTCGGTCTTCGACCAGTACATCCTGCAGCAGCCCGACCTTGCGCCCGCCCCGGGCATCCTGACGGACTGGGGCTGGAACGAGGATCGCAGCGAGGTCTGGATGGACGTGCGCGAAGGCGTGAAATGGCACGACGGCTCCGACCTGACGGCAGAGGATGTGGCCTGGTCGCTGGCCCGCGTCGCGCAAGAGGAGACCGGCAGCCCGATCCAGTTCGTCTGGGGAACGCTGGCCAACCACCGGGTGGAGGGCAACCGCGTGATCGCGGATGTGGCGCAATTCGACCCGACCATCTTCAAGTGGATGTATTTCCTCACCGGCTACGTGCTGCCCAAGGCCTATTACGAGCGTGTGGGGCCGGGTGGTTTCGAGGCCGCGCCCATCGGCTCCGGCCCCTACATGGTTGAACGGTTCGAGCGCAACGCCTTCATCCGGCTCAAGGCCAACCCCCATTACTGGGGCCAGAAGCCGGAATTCGAAAGCGTGACCATCAAGTTCGTAACCGATGCCGGCTCGCGGGTGGCCGAGATCGAGTCGGGCAACAGCCACGTGACGCTGGAAGTGCCCTACGAGGAATTCGACCGGCTGAAGAACCGCGCGGGACTGGGCGGCGTGGCGCATCCGGTGTCGGATATCGGCATGATCTTCTTCAACGACATCGATGCGATGCTGGATGACAACGTGCGCAAGGCCGCTGTTCATGCGGTGGACAAGCAATTGATCATCGACCGGCTGCTGTCGGGTTATGGGGTGGCACTGCATACCCTGCAGACACCGGAATACATCGCCTTCGATCCCACCATCGAGGTCGAGTACAATCCCGATCTGGCACGCGAGCTGCTGGCCGCATCGGGCTATGGGCCCAACAATCCGGTGCGCTTTACCGTCCAGACGACCCGGGGCTTCAAGCCCAAGGACTTCGAGATGATCCCGGCCATCGTCGGCATGTGGCGCCGCGTGGGCATCGAGGCCGAGATCGAAGTCTACGAGGTGGCCAAGCATTTCGAGCTGCGCGCGGCGGATCAGCTTGCCCCTGCGGCCTTCTATAACTGGGGCAACTCGGTGGGCGATCCGACGACCTCGACCGGCTTTGCCATGTTCGGCCCCTCGCCCCATGCCGTGTGGGATGGCGAAGATCTCATTGCCAAGATCGCGCCGCTATGGGGCGAGGCGGACGAGGAGAAGCGCATCCAGGGCTGGAAGGACGTGGACCGCTACATCGCCGAGAACGCCTATGTCCTGCCGCTCCTGCAATATGTGCAGCCGATCCTGCACGCCTCGGGGGTGAAGGTCGTGCCCCACACCTCGGGTGCGCTGCTGCCGCATCTGATGACCCGCGCCTGACAGGGCCCGGTGCGGCCCGCGCGCGCGGGCCGCACCCTCCTTGCACCATGCTGGTACAACGCCTCCTCATGCGCCTTGCCACCACGCTCGTGACGCTGCTCGGCGTCGCGGTGATCGTGTTCGTCGTCATTCGTGTGGTGCCCGGCAACCCCATTGCCATGATGCTGCCGCCCGGCGCGACCGCAGCAGATATCGACCGGTTGCGCGCACTCTATGGTCTGGACAAGAGCATCGCAGAGCAATTCTTCATCTGGCTCGGCGGGGTGGTCCGTGGCGATTTCGGCACCTCCATCTCCACCCGCCAGCCGGTGCTGTCGCTGGTCCTGGGCCGGCTTCCTGCGACACTGGAGCTTGCGACCCTTGCCCTTTTCATCGCGGTGGCGCTGGGCGGGCTGCTGGCGGTCATCGGCACACGTCGTCGCGGCACCCGCACCGAGGCCGCGATCGACGTGGCCAACGGTGTCGGCCTTTCGGTGCCCGACTTCCTTTGGGGGCTGCTGCTGATCATCCTGCTGGGCGTGGTCTGGCCGGTCTTCTTCATCTCGGGCCGTGTCTCGCCGCAGCTCGATCTGCCCGTCGTCACCAATTTCTACCTGTTCGAAAGCGTGATCCGGCTGCGCCTTGACCTGACGGCGAACCTGCTGGCCCACATGCTGCTGCCCGCGGTGGCGCTGGCGCTCCCGCTGGCCGCGATCATCGCGCAACTGCTCAAGCAGGCGCTCAAGGAAACCATGCATGTGGATTACGTGACCCTGGCGCGCACACGCGGCTATGGCGAGACACGGGTCATCCTGCGCGAGGCGCTGCCAAATGCGGTGCTGCCGACGCTGACCCTGGTCGGTGTGCAGTTCACCTTTCTCATCGGCGGCACCGTCATCATCGAGCGGCTGTTCTCCTACGAGGGGCTGGGCAACATGGCGATCGATGCCGTGATCAACCGCGATCTGCCGCTGATACAGGGGATCGTGATCGTCTTTGCGGTATTGTTCACGCTGGTGAACCTGCTGGTCGACCTGACCTACGCCCTTCTCAACCCGAGGCTGCGCCATGGGTGACGGGCGCGGAGCGGTCGGGCGACGGGCGGGACTGCGGCTGTGGCTTTCGGCCGGGTGGCTGGGATTGCTGGTCACGGTGGCCCTGTTGGCGCCCGTGCTGGCGCCTCACAATCCGCTGGAACAGGATCTGTTCACATCCCGCCTGCCCCCCTTCTGGATGGACGGGGCAGAGCCGGGCTATTGGCTCGGCACCGACAGCCTTGGCCGCGACGTGCTCAGCCGGATCATGCATGGCGCGCGGATCGCGCTGATTGTGGCGGTGGTCGCCGGAACGCTGACCTGCCTGCTGGGTGCCACGCTGGGCCTGATCGCCGGGTATTACCGGGGCTGGGCCGATCTGGTGATCTCTCGGCTTGTGGACATCTGGATGGCCTTTCCGCCCGTCCTGTTCGCGATCCTGCTGATCGCGGTCCTGGGCACCGGGCTGACCTCGATCATCATCGCAATCGTGGTGATCGACTGGACACGCTTTGCCCGGGTGGTGAGGGCCGAGACCATGAGCCAGAGCGCGATGGATTACGTGGCCGCGGCGCAGGTGGCCGGAAAAAAGCGGATGGGCACCTTGCTGACCGATATCCTGCCCAACTTCCTTCCCACGATCGTGGTCCTCCTGACGCTGGAAATGGGTATGGCGGTGATCGTCGAGGCGATGCTTTGTT
>JAFIEC010000125.1 GCA_020832725.1 Paracoccaceae bacterium
CTCCGCTCCAAGTCAGGCATCCACCGCCTCATCACCGCACTCGAAGAGCGGGGCTTCATCCGCCGCCTCGCCCATCGCGCCCGCGCGATCGAGATCGTGCGCATGCCCGATGCCGTCGCCCGCAAGCGCAGCTTTACCCCCCGGGTCATCGACGGTGCCGCCGAGGGGCAGGACGGGGCCGGACACGGTCGCGCCCGCATTCCCGGTCAGATCGCACTGCGCAGCGACAACAGCATGACCCTTCCGCTGATGGGCCGAATCGCCGCAGGCACCCCGATCGAGGCCATTGCCGAGGCCGAGGCGGAAATCGTCGTGCCGCCCAGCCTCGCCGCCCGTTCGGGCAAGCATTACGCACTCGAAGTGCGGGGTGATTCGATGATCGAGGCCGGAATCAACGATGGCGACATCGTCATCATCCGCGAACAGCCCGATGCCGAGAACGGCGACATCGTCGTCGCCCTCATCGAAGGGGCCGAGGCCACGCTCAAGCGCCTGCGCCGCAAGGGCTCCTCCATCGCACTGGAAGCGGCGAACCCCTCATACGAGACCCGTGTCTATCGCGGGGATCAGGTCCGCATTCAGGGCCGCCTCGTGGGGCTGATCCGCAGCTATTAGGCCGGCCACCAGCAAGGGTAGCCCGCGCAGGTCAGCTTGCCGGGGTGCCGCGCCGGGTTTCAATGTGCCGGGTTCACTGCGCCACGCCCGGCTAGGCCTCTCCCACCAGCAACTGGTCCATCGAGACAGAGGGCTGGTCGCAGCCGGCATCCCCCACGATCCGGGCGGGCACCCCCGCGACCGTCTTGCAGGGCGGCACATCCGCCAGCACCACCGACCCCGCCGCGATCCGGGAGCAGCGCCCCACAGTGATGTTGCCGAGCACCTTGGCCCCCGCCCCGATCAGCACGCCATCGCCGATCTTGGGGTGGCGATCGCCATCCTGCTTGCCGGTGCCGCCGAGGGTGACGGAATGCAGCATGGAGACATTGTCCCCCACCACCGCCGTCTCTCCGATGACGATGGAATGGGCATGGTCGATCATGATTCCGCGCCCCACCCGAGCGGCGGGATGGATGTCGATGCTGAACAGCTCCGACATGCGCATCTGGATGAAATGGGCCAGGTCCCGCCGACCCTGCGAATGCAGCCAATGCGCCACCCGATAGGATTGCAGCGCGATGAAGCCCTTGAAATACAAAAGCGGCTCGATCAGCCGGGTGCAGGCCGGATCACGATCGAACACGGCAACCATATCGGCACGCGCCGCAGCGCCCAGCGCGGAATCGGCCGCATGGGCCTCGTCCGCGATCTCGCGCAGGATCTGCTCGGACATCTCGGGAGAGGCCAGCTTGGTCGCCACACGGCAGGCCAGCGCCGCCTCGAGCGAACGGTGGTGCAGCACGGTTGCATGGACCACGCCGCCAAACAGCGGCTCTGCCGCGACGATGGCCTCTGCCTCTTCGCGGAGCCGGGACCAGACCGGGTCCACCTCTGCAAGCTTCCGGCGGGTGTCGGTCATGGCAGCCTCCCTGTCCTGTCCCATTGATACAGGACATGGCGCGCGGAGACAACGCAGGCCCGTCACCCCGGGCATGGCGCACAGCAGGCGGACCGCGCGTCGCCGACCGCCTCATCCGGGCGGATCGAGCTCCCACAGATGCACGCAAAGCCGCAGGCTGCCTGCGGCAAAGGCCCCGCCTTCGGCGGTCACGCGCAGGGCGGTGGGCGCGTAATAGGTCACCGGCGCGCCGCTCAGGCCCCGGATCCAGCTGCCCGCAGCCAGCCCCAGGCCGTGGCCATATCGATCCTCGGCCCCGGCCACGCCCAGCGCCATGCCGCCCAGCGTGCCGCGCACCGCGGCGACCCCGCGGCCGGTGACCCCGGTGACCATGGTACCGGCCGGAATCAGCGGGCCGGTCTCGACGCTCTCTCCCGGAGCCAGCGTCAGCAGGCTTTCGATGATGCGGGCGCGCGTCGCCGCCCCCGAGGGGGACAGCGCCAGTACATCCGACCGCCAGACCGCGCCATCCCACAAGGCCGGGCGGGCCTCGTCGGCGATCCAGGCCCGCCAGCCCGGGCGCGGGTCGAGAAACAGCCAGCCCCCGTTGACATGCAGCGCCAGCCGCCCGGCCTGCCCGGACCAGGCCCCGCCCGCGCCCTGCGGGACCGCATGAAAGGCCCCTTCGGCGGGCTCGGGGGGCGGGCTTTCGGCCATGCGGCTGTCCAGCGTCAGACAGGCCAGCGCATCGAGGCGCACCAGTGCCTCGTTCACGGTCACATGCTTCTGCGCCTGTGCCGGCATCAGCAGCGGCAGGGCAAGCTGGCGGGTCTCAGTCATGCACATTGATCCTTGCAAAGGCGCCCGGACCGAAGCTCTCCGAGATCTGGGCAACATGGAGGGAGAAAGGTGCCACCGCACCGTCGGCGGCCGCTTGGGCGGCGGTATAGGTGAATGCTTGCGTCGTGCGTTCGGCCTCGCGCAGCAGGGTTTCCCCCTGCATCACCCGCACCAGCCAGGCCTCCCGGGCCTCACCGAGGGGAATGTCCATCCCCGCCCAGCTGTCGGCATCCAGACGTCCGCGCCGGATCCAGGAGAGATGCAGATCCCCCCCCACCCGACGCAGTCGCAGATGCACAGGCGAGAGCGGGCGCAGGCCGATCCCGCGAAAGGCCTCGGCCCGGGCAACCATGGCCGGATCGTCGACCGCAAGCCGGGCGGCCCCGATTCGGAAATTGCGCGTCAACCCGCGGGCGGCGGCAGGCAGGTCGATCTGTGCGGGCGCGCCGTCCATCAGCACGATGGTACTGCCGGCGGGCCAGATGTCGGGCTGCTCGGCATCGCTTCCCGCCTGTCCGCGCAGCAGCAGCCGCAGCAGATAACGCCCCTCGCCCACAAGCTGGGCCTCGGCGAACTGGAACAGCTCCCAGCCCTCCGCACCGCCCGCCCCGATCGCGGCAAGGTTCGCGCCTGCCAGCAGCGCCTCCCGCTCGGCCGAGGCCAGCGCACCGCCCCACACCCGCACGGCCACCCCGTCCGAGCGGTCGAACAGCCCCGGCCGGGCGCGCCGCAGCGGGGTCTCGGTGATGCCAAGCACCGCGCCGCGCTCCACCAGCCGGTTGAGCGTGAGACCCGCCACCGTCTCGCCCGGGCTTGCATAGACCGCAACCGGGCCGGGCCAGGGCGTGGCCGCAACGGCAAGATGGGGGGCGTGGGCCACCTCGTCCCCCCGGATCAGCGGCAGGTCGAGAAACACCGGATGCACCGGAACCGGCGGCAGGAACCGCGTGCCGCCCGCAGCACCGTCGGCCTCGTCATCAGCCTCGGGACCCGGGCGGTAGAGGCCCGGCTCCACCCGCGTGGCTTCCAGCCGCATGGTGTCTGCCCGCGTGGCCCGGTCCACCCGCCAGCGCCCGCCTCCCAGATCCGGAGACAGCTCCAGCACATCACCCGGGCCGGGCATTCCCGACCCCGGGGCCAGCGACAGCGACAGCGTCTCGCGGGCCACCCGCGCCTCGGCCAGCCAGCGATGCGCGATGGCCCGCGCCTCCGCCCCCGTCAGCGCCAGCGGCAGATCGCTTTGCGCCACCCCCGCAGCCATTCCGTCGGGCAGACGCGCTTCGGCCAGGCGTGGCTCGAACGCCCCATCTGCGGCGTGGTGGGCCAGCCGGATCGTGCCCGCCATCTCGGCTTCGGGGGCGCGGATGCGCGACAGCGCGCCGCCCCTGTCCTCGGCCAGATCGGCAGGCCCGATCGCATGGGTGACCCGCCCGTCGCGGCGGCGGAATTCCAGCCTGCCGCCGCCCTCGCGCGCATCGACCCCATGGGCCAGCAGTAGCGGTTGCAGGCTGGAGCGCGCGGGCTCGGGCCCGGCCACCACATAGCCGCGCACAAGGCCGGGAGCAGCGGCGGTCTCCACCTGCGCCACGCCCGCGCCTGCGCAGATTTCCGCGATCACCGCGCCCAGCGGTTGCGCCCCCGTGCGCCCCGTCAGCCAGTGCCCGCGCCCGTGGGCAGCCCCGTCCGACCAGATGTCGCGCCGCGCCGGAAAGGCGGGCCAGGGCCGCGCGTCCCAGGCCCAGACCAGCGCCCGGGACAGATCGACCATCGGCCCCTCGTAGACCTCCGAGACGGGGTTGCGACCGGGTTCCGCCCAATAGCCCAGCATGGCCGCGATCCACGACAGCTGCATCAGGTCGTCGCGCCGCCCGTCCGAGAAATGGGGCAGCGCCGCATCCGAGGATTTGTCATCGAGAAACACATTGGGCTGGTTGGCCCCCTTGTCGACTGCGGGGCAGCCCAGCTCGGTGAACCAAACCGGCTTGGAGCGCGGCACCCAGGCCGTGGGCTGGGCCGCACGCAGGCCACCCGTTCGCTCGTGATGGGGCTTTTGCCACCAGTTGCGGATGTCCTTGGCGCGGTAGACCCAGGGCTCCTGATGGGCGCCATCGGTGATAGGCTGACGTGCCTGCGCGGCGCGGGCTGCGGCGTCGGGATAGAACCAGTCATAATGCTCGCCCGCCTCGACATTCCCGCGCAGATAGGCCTGATCATGGATCGAGCCCACCGCCGCATCGAGGTGGTCCTCGCCGTCGCGCCAGTCGGCCAGCGGCAGGTAATTGTCGATGCCGATGAAGTCGATCGCCGGGTGGGCCCAGAACGGATCGAGCGGAAAGAACAGGTCACCCGGCGCATCGGCGGGGGCGAAGCCGCCGTATTCCGACCAGTCGGCGGCATAGCCCAGCTTCACATCCGGGCCCAGCACGGCCCGCAGGTCGGCGGCCAGAGCGCACATCTCGGCCACGGCAGGAAAGCCGCCCAATCCGCCCGATCCGCCCGATCCGCGCGCGCGGGTCAATCCCCGCATCTCGGATCCCAGGCAGAAGGCCGATACCCCACCCGCGGCGACGCACAGGTGCGCATAATGCAGCAGCATCCGCCGCAGGCTCCATTCCTCGGGGCCGGAATAGATGACCTCGCCGCCGGATATGCTGAAATGTGCAGGCGACGCGGCCCCGAACAATGCCGCGATGTCCTGGGCGGCATCGCCGTCCGGGCTTGGGGCCAAATGCCCCCGCCAGGGATAGGCGGGCTGCCCCGTCGTACCGCGCCACGGGTCGGGCAGGGTGTTGTCCTCGGGGATATCCATCATCAGGAACGGGTAGAAGACCACCTCCTGCCCCGCCTCCCGCAGCGCCGCGATCGCCTCGCGCACGCTGGCATCGGCGGGCGTGCCCCCATAGGCGGGCCTGCCCTCGCGCCGACTGACGGCCTGTGCCTGCCACCGCCCCAGCCCGGCAACCCGCCAGGGCATGCCCGCGCCATCCTCCTCGTGCTGCTCCACCAGCGGGCGCAGGCTGCACGACCCGGCGCGCAGATCGTCGCCGAACCACGACACCACCAGCCCCACACTCCGGCACAGGGGCAATTCCTCGCCCAGCGCCTCCAGCGAGGCCTCGATGTCGCTCTGCCCGCCAGGGCCGTGCAGGTTCGCCGCCCGTGTCACCCCGGGACCGGCAGACAGATGTACCGGCGTGGTGGCCAGCGCATATTCCCCCGCGCCCGGGATCAGCGCCACGCCCTGCACCAGACCGGCCAGGTCCTGCGCCGCTCCCGGGGCGGCGGCACGGCGGATCACCTCAAAGCTGAATTGCGGCACGCGATTGCCGAAGGGGGCAAGCTCGAGGTCCTCCAGCACCACATAGGCGATGCCGCGATAGGCGGGGGCCTCGTCGCCCTCCACCGCCATGATCCGCGGATCGGGAAGCTGCTCCTCGCGGCCGTGGTGCACCCGCATGTTCAGCGTGGCGGGGTCGATTTCGGTCCCGTCGGCCCAGACCCGGCCGACCCGGGCGATCTTTCCCTCGCACAGGGCGATCGCCAGCGAGACCGAATAGGAATGCCGCCGCTCGGCGGGCCTGCTGGCCCCGCCCTTGCCGCCGCCGGTCTGGGTCACACGCTCCAGAAAGCGCGTGGCCCAGATCACCTGACCGCCCAGGCGCATCCGGCCCCACAGCCGGGGCACGGGCGCACCTTCACGCGCGCCGGTCAGCCGCAGCCGCTCCACCCGCCCGGTCTCGACCACGCCGCCGCCACCGCCCAGCAGGCGCTCGTCGATCAAGCGGCCCAGGGTCGCGCCCACCGCCCGGCCGATGATCATCGACGACAGGCCCAGCGCGCCGCCGCCAATGGCGGTGCCCGCCGCGGCACCGGCTGCAGAAAGAAGGATCGTTGCCAAGGGGGCCTGCTGGAATGGGGATGTCGGGAAAGCGCCGGGGCCGCCCGGTCAGGCGTCCAGGTCGGAGCCCGCGTCAGGGGCGGCGACGGGGGCGGGCTTCAAGGGCAGATGTCAGAGGCAGGACCAGGAAAGGCAAAGGCCATCACCACCCGCCGCGCCCAAGGCCCGGTAAGAGGCGTCTCCACCACCCCGTGCCCGGCCCAGGCATGGATGACATGGGGCGAGCCCCGCCTGTCCGAGAGAATGCCGAGATGCTTGGCCACGCCCCGCGCGCGCATTCGAAACAGCAGCACATCCCCCGGGGCCCGATCAGCGGGGGATCGCGGCTTCAGATGCCGCAAGGCAGCCGCCAGCAGGACTTCCTCGCCCGGGGCCTCGCCCCAGTCGGGCGTATAGGCAGGCGGGGCCTCGGGTTCGGGTCCGACGCAGGCGCGCCAGACCCCCCGCACCAGGCCCAGGCAATCGCAGCCAACACCCCTCAACGATGCCTGATGCAGATAGGGCGTCCCGATCCAGGCCCGCGCCTCGGCCACGACCGGGGCGCTCACCGCTCCATCCTTGCGCCGTCATGGACCTGTCCGCCCGCGGGCGGAGCAATCAGCCAGTCATCGCCCGGCATATGGGGAAAGCCCCGGAAATTGAGGAAATTGTCGAACTTGGCCCGGCAGGTTTCGGCCCGCTTGTCGCACCCCGCGAGCAGACGCACCGCATCGCCCGGGGCCAGCGGCGCGCCGATCTCTTCCCAAAGCGCAACGAGGCGGCCCGCAGGCTCTGCCCGGTCCTCCCGCAGGGCAGCGGCAAGGCCCCTGGCCGCACCGCTCAGCACCTCCAGCCGCCCGCCCGCGAACCAGCCCGGCGCGAATCCCGCGCCCGTGCCCAGCCGCAGATGGCCCGGCCTCGGCAGGGCGGCAATCTCCGTCTGCCAATGCAGGCCCGGTGCCGACAAATCCACCCGGCAGGCGGCATCGCCAAGGACTGCCCCGCAGCGTCGGCCAAAGACCCGGCCCGCCGGACGCGACAATGCCTCTGTCAGGCCCCGCAGATCGGCCTCGAACACGCCGTCCTTGCGGCGGATCTCGCCCAGGCTGCCCTCGAACAGCACCTCCGCCCCATCGGGCGCGTCCCAGTCGAGGGCGATCAGGCGCACCCTTGCTCCGTCCAGCCGGCCCGCCGCGACATCGGCCTC
Source organism: Paracoccaceae bacterium (assembly GCA_020832725.1). Taxonomy (GTDB): domain Bacteria; phylum Pseudomonadota; class Alphaproteobacteria; order Rhodobacterales; family Rhodobacteraceae; genus JAFIEC01. The sequence goes on from JAFIEC010000125.1 coordinate 7,420, forward strand.
CGCCAGCGCGGGGCCCGACAGCGCGGCCACCACCTCGGAATTGTCCACCGCCAGACCCAGCCGCGCCTCGATCGCCGCCGGATCAAAGCCCGAGGCGGCAGCATAGGTCAGCCCCTCATGCACGATATCGGCATCGTATTCGGTAAAGCCCTGTACCAGCCCGTCGCCCCGCTCCAGCCGCCACAGCAGCGCGCGGCGCAGAACAATGTCCGCCCCGCTCATGGCCGCACCTCCACCACCGGCACGGTGGGCACGTCTCCGGCCTGAAAGCTGGCCACGGAGACCGCGATGCGGTCGGTATCAAAGCGCACCGGCACATCGAATTCGAACCCCGCCGTCACCACCGCCCCCGTTCCGGGCGCTGCCGCTAGGGTCACGATGCCGCTTGCATGGTCCACCTCGTAATGGACACCCTCGGTCAGCGGCTGGCCCGAAACCCCCAGCCGCACGCTGCCCGGCACGGGTTTGGCGATCCGCCGCCATATGCATTGCGCGCCCGAGCGATAGGCCCGCGACAGGCTGAACACCCGTTCAACCCCATCGCCGATTGCGATCTCCTGATCGTCAAAGGCAGGCGCGGCCGAGGGACGGCATGACTAGAAATCCGCCCAGTCCTTCCAGCGGAACCCGCACAACCGGCCCTGACGGGCCTCGAAAAAGGCCACCAGATCGGCCAGGTCGTCCAGCGAGCGCATCCCCAGCCCCGCATCATAGCGCCGCCGCGCATGGGCCCAGGCGGTGCTGCGCTGCTCGGCACCGTTGGACATCTCCACAACCCGCGTGCGCCGCTCGGGGCCGCCCAGCGAGCCAAGGCTCAGCGAAGCGGGAAAGCGGACTTCATGAAAGCTCATCTGCCCCTCCCCCGATCAGCGATTGCGTGACGACAGCGCCAGGACGCGCGACAATTCGGCGGCGATCTGGGTATGGGAGCGGCGGAACCCCTCCACATCAGGCGTGTTCACCTGCAGGGTGACATTGACCCCGCGCCCGCCACCCTGGGCGCGCACCCCAAGGCGGCCATCCGGCCCACGCCCCAGCGGCAGGATCGCCTCCGGCCCGGCCTCGCCCATCAGCCCAAGACCCCCGCGATGGGCGAACAGCGTGGGCGCATTCACCACCCCGCCCGAGGCGAAGGGCTCCACCCGACCAGCCGAGAAGGCAGCGCCATTCGCCGCCGGCAACAGCCCCGACAGCAGGCCGTTGATCCCCCCCGCGATCGCCCCGCCCACCGCGTTCTGCACCGGGCGCATGGCGG
>JAFIEC010000131.1 GCA_020832725.1 Paracoccaceae bacterium
TATGGCCGCAACTCGGCCTCGGGCACGTTCGGCTATTTCCGTGAGGTGGCGCTGTTCGGCGGTGACTACTCCGCCGAGGTGCGCGAGCAGCCGGGCTCCTCGACCGTGATCCAGGGCGTCGCCTCGGACGTCAACGGTATCGGTTATTCGGGCATCGGTTACGCCACTGCCGACGTGCGCGCCATCGGCATCTCTGCCGAGCCGGACGGCGAGTGCTTCGAGCCGACCGCGGAACACGCAGGGTCGGGCGCCTATCCGATCGCGCGCTTCCTCTACATCTACATGAACGTGGACCCGAACGCGAGCATGGAGCCGCTGCGCGCCGAGTTCGTGCGCTATGTCTACAGCCAGCAGGGCCAGGCGGACGTGATCCGCGCCGGTTTCATCCCGGTGGTGGAGGCGATTGCCGACGCCGATCTGGAGATCTTCGGCCTGCTCGACTGAGCAGCGCTGTCGCAGACGGCCGGGGCGGCGCGCTGTCGCCCCGGTCTTGAAGACTTTGCCCGCGCCGGATGCGCAGGCAGGCCGCAGGGGGCACCATGGCCGAGAACACCAACACCACCGGACATTCCGACGACTACGGGACCGAGCTGAAAAGCCAGCAATCTTCCGCAGCGATCGACGAACGTCTGCGCCAGCGCAGCATGGACACCCGTGCCAGCGTCAAACTGGGCGAGAATGTCGCCAAGTGGGTGATCACGGTCGGTGGGCTGATGGTGATCGTCGCGGTCCTGGGGATCATGCTGTTCCTGTTCCGCGTGGTGGCCCCCATGCTGGGCGGCGGCGAGGTTCTCAGCAACGTCCGGTACCAGCTCGACACCCAGCAGGATGTCATCTGGGTCAACGGCGATGAGTTCCAGACGCTCGGTTCGGTGGTGGCGGCCGAAGGTCGGGTCATCACCTATCATATCCCGACGGGCACCGAGATCGGCCGCGTGCAATGGGATTTCGGCGATGCCGTGGTGACGGCGGTGGCCGGCACCCTGTCACGCGACCGGATCGCCCTCGGCTTTGACGATGGTACCGTGAGATTCGCCGACGTTGGCTTTGGGACCTCCACCACGGCGCGGCGAAACCTCCCGTCGGATCTGATCACCCTCGACGCCCGCGATCGTCTGCGCGAAGGCCGGGTCTTTACTGAGGTGGGTACCGGCGATTTCCGAACCCTGTTTTCCGAGAACGACCTGAGCGACAGCGAGCAGATCTCCGAGTTTCCGATCGTCGCCGTGGATTATCGGGTCGGCGGCACACGCGAGCGCCCGACGCTGGCCTTTGCCACAGTCGACAGCGAGAATGTCGTGCGTGTCAGCCGTTCGCGCGTCAACGTCAACATGATGACGGGTGCGCAAACGGTCACCACGACAACGGTCGAGGCGCCGCCGCTCGGGCTGGAAGAGGGCGTGTCAGTCACTGGCATCCTGCTGTCGGGCACCGCCGACCGGGCCATTGTCGCCACCGACGACGGGGTGGTGTTCCGCTATGACCTGCGCAACTTCGACAACCCTCAGCTGGCCGAGCGTCGCCGCGTGGGTGATCCGGGGGTGGCGGTCACGGCGATGACGTTCCTGTCGGGAGAGGAATCGCTGGTCGTCGGCAGCGAGGACGGCACGATCAGCGTCTATTTCCGTCTGCAGACGGGCACGAGCGAGACATCGGACGGTCGTGAACTGGTGCGCGCAAGGGTGCATGCGCCGATGCCCGCCGCCGTTGTCGATCTGTCCGAGGCGCAGCGGCAAAAGGAATTCTCGGCGGTCGATGCCGAGGGCAATGTCTGGATCTATCACTCGTCCTCGGATGAGGTGCTGTTCGAATTCGCCCGCTCGGGCGATGTCACGACCAATTCCGCAGCGATGATCTTTCCGCGCTCCAACGGTGTGATGCTGGTCAGTCAGGGCGGCGAAGTCGAGGCCTGGCAGTATCAGAACCGGCACCCCGAGGTGACATTGGGCGTGTTGTTCGGCCGGGTCTGGTACGAGGGGTATGACCGGCCGGAATTCGTCTGGCAATCCACCGCCGGCACCGACCTGGCCGAGCCGAAGTATTCGCTGGTGCCGCTGATCTTCGGCACGCTCAAGGCTGCGTTCTACGCCATGATATTCGGCGCGCCCATCGCCCTGATGGCGGCAGTCTATACCTCCGAGTTCGTCCACGCCGGCGTGCGGTCCACCGTCAAGCCGATGATGGAGATGATGGAGGCGCTTCCGACCGTGGTGCTTGGTTTCATCGCAGCGCTTGTGCTGGCCCCCTTCGTCGAGGAATGGATCGCCGCCGTGATCCTGGGCTTTGTCGCCCTGCCCCTGGGGCTGATGGTGGGTGCCTTCATCTGGCAGACACTGCCGCCGCGGATCGTGCTGCGCTATGACGGGATGCCCAAGTTCATCCTGATGGGGGTCTCGATCCTGATCACGGCATGGCTGGCCTACAGTATCGGCCCTTCCTTCGAGCGTGTGCTGTTCCAGGGTGATTTCAAGGCCTGGACCACGGGGCGGATCGGGACCGGCACGCCGTTCATGTTCCTGATCCTGCTGCCGCTGAGCTATGTCGGCGCTGCCTGGGGATTCCGGCGCTTGTTCGGGCAGGCCTACAGTGCCCGGATGCGCGCCCTGCCGCGCGATCAGGCGGGACGGCTGGACGCCCTGCGCTGGCTGGCGCTGCTGGTGGCGGCGTTGGGTATCAGCTTTCTTGCCGCCAGCCTGCTGACGCTGGTGGGCTATGACCCGCGCGGTGGTTTCGTGGACAGCTATCAGCAGCGCAACGCGCTGGTGGTGGGCTTCGTGATGGCCTTCGCCGTGATCCCCAACATCTATACCCTGACCGAGGACGCGCTGAACTCCGTGCCGACCCATCTGCGCGCCGGATCATTGGCGACAGGGGCAACGCCCTGGCAGACGGCCATCTGGATCGTGCTGCCCACCGCGGCATCGGGCGTCTTCTCGGCGATGATGATGGGCTTTGGCCGGGCCGTGGGCGAAACCATGATCGTGGTCATGGCCGCGGGCAACACGCCGATCATGGAATGGAACCTCTTCTCCGGCCTGCGGACGCTTTCGGCCAATATCGCCATCGAGCTGCCCGAGGCGGGCAAGGACGGCACCAACTACCGGGTGCTGTTCCTTGCGGCGCTGACGCTGTTCCTGATGACCTTCGTCATCAACACCTTCGCGGAACTCATTCGCCAGCGCTTTCGCAAGCGCGCCTTCCAGCTCTGAGCATCGGGGACAGACATGGCTGACATTTCAGACAGGAAAGACCCCCCCGCCTCGGGTGCCGCCGGCCTTGCCGGTGTCGCGGCCAGGGAGGCGGTGCAGGGCGCGCGCGGACGGCGGGTGAGGGTGCTGTCGGCAGACCTCTCGGCAGTGGGCGAGCCTGCGCTCTGGGGATTCGGTGGTGCGCTGGCGCTGGGCATCATCCTGAGCGCAAGTTTCCTTGCGATGGTGGCGTGGAACGGTTTTACCACCTTCTGGCCCAAACCGATCGCGATGGTCGAATTGCGCGACGGATCGCTCCTTGCCGGAGAGCCTACCCGCGCCAGCCGCTACCGCCCCGGCGAGAATGTGCTTGCCCGGCTCGACGACGATCAGCTTGCCTTTATCGAGGAGAATGCAGGCTTTTCCGATCGCGTCCTCTACAAGACCGCAAATTTCGATCTCTATGGCGACGACTTCCGCTGGGTGTCGGATTTCGAGGTGCGGGAGGTGTCCTATCCCGCTGAATTCTTCCTGTTCGAGCGTCAGCAATGGGGCACCTTCGTGGGGCGCGTTGCCGGCCTCGCGATCGACGGCCAGGACCGGGAATTCAACCTGCGCGAGATGCGCCGCGAGCAGCGGGCCGCACGCGAGCGCTTTCGCGAGATCCGCAGGCTGGAGCGGCGTGATATCGGGCGCATCAACTACAAGATCGAGCAGGAGCGTCTCGCCATCCGTCGGGCAGCCCTGCGACACGGAGCCGAAAGCGACCGGGGAACGGCCCTGATCCTGCAGGCGGAGGCCAACATCGCGGCCCTGCAGGGCGATTTCGCCGAGGTGCAGGAGCGCGTGAACGAGATCAGGGAGCGTGACAGGCGATTCCGGGTCATCCTGGAGGAAGTCAACGGACGCACCGTCGACACCGAGCTGTCCCAGATCGTTCGCTTCTATCCAGCCAACGCCCTGTCGGTTCTGGACAAGGTCAGTATCTACTTCTCCCGGTGGTGGGAATTCCTGTCGACAGAGCCGCGCGAGGCCAACACACAAGGCGGCGTGCTGCCCGCGATCTTCGGGACCGTGGCCATGACCCTGCTGATGGTGGTCTTCGTGGCCCCCTTCGGTGTGATCACGGCGCTCTACCTGCGGGAATATGCCCGACAGGGCCGCATCACCTCGATGGTGCGGATCTCGGTGAACAATCTGGCCGGGGTCCCGTCGATCGTCTACGGCGTTTTCGGTCTGGGGTT
>JAFIEC010000139.1 GCA_020832725.1 Paracoccaceae bacterium
GATGGCCCTGAATGCCGAGTTCGAGGCCCGGCGGTCATGACCTCGGCGTCAGTAGGAAATGACCACCCCGTCAGGGCCGGCCTCGGCCCGCAGGGGGCGCTTCTCGGCGGCGGCGGCCTCGGCCAGCAGCAGGAACTGGACCATCTCGGGGCCCGGCGCCTCCATGCCGCACCCCTGCAGCACGGCCCAGCCCGGCGGGTCGGCGCGGATCGTGATGCCGCTGCCAGACAATTGCCAGCTGTCGTCCCCGAGATCGCGGCGCACCTCGACGGTGCCGCCGCGGGGCAGGGCGGCCTCGAGGCACAGGAGGCCGAGGAAGGCCATGCGGGCAGAGGCCCGGTCCAGGTCGCCCGGCACATGCCACAACACCATCAGCCGCCCGCCCGCATACATTTCGTCGAGGATCATGGCGATCTCGCGGCGCCCCAGGATGCCCTCGGAATCGGCCACACCAAAGGCCACCCGGTAGAACCGCAGCCGCGCCGTCGCAGCCGCCACCGATTCCCGGATCAGCCCCGCCTCGGGCAGGTCGCCCAACCCGGTCATCGACAGAAGCTCCAGCCCGTTGGTGATCGCCCCCAGCGGGCTGCCCAGATCGTGGCAGATACGCGAGCCGATGAGTGCTGCCAGATGGGTGCGGGGCATTCCCGTCATGGGTGCACCCGATGAGCGGTTTTCTGGAGCCCGGCCTGCTGGTGGAGAACCCGGCCCGTCCCGACTGGGGCATCGGGCAGGTGCAATCGGTGGTGGGCAACCGTGTCACCGTGAACTTCGAGCACGAGGGCAAGCTGGTGATCGATGTTGCCCATGTTGCGCTGTTTCCCGTGACGGGCCGGGACGGAGACTGAGCCGTCCGGCAGGTTGGCAGCCCTCAGCGTAATGCAACCTTGGCGCGAGTTCAACAATTTGCGCGACGGGGTTTCGCAGAAGACTCCCCGACCCTTCCGGGTCTGATGGTGTTGCATCGTGGTCTTTCAGGCCGTAACCCTCGTGCGCCGCCGATGCTTGTGGACAGCAGCCGGGCCCGCCCCGGAGTGCGGCAGAAACAGGGCCACATGCTGCAGGAAGACCGCCATTTTCAACTCCGCCTCGCCCGAAACGAGGCCGATCGACTGGGTGCCATGCGTCTGCGCTATCGCGTGTTCGTGGCTGAACTGGGGGCCGATGGCCCCGGGGTGGACCATGACGCGGCCACCGAATCCGATGCGTTCGATGCCTATTATGACCAGCTTGTTCTTGTGGACACCCGGCGCGATTCCTCGCGCGGCGATCATGTGGTGGGTGTCTACCGTCTTCTGCGCGGAGAGGTGGCGCTTGCCAATGCGGGCTTCTATTCCGCCGGGGAATACGACCTTGCCCCGCTTCTCGCCTCGGGAAGGCGGTTGCTCGAACTGGGACGGTCCTGCGTGGACATCGAATATCGCGGCGGCACGGCGATGTATCATCTCTGGAACGGGCTGGCCGGTTACGTGCAGGAGCACGGAATCGAGGTGCTGTTCGGCGTCGCCAGCTTTCACGGCACCGATCTTCTGGCGCTGGAACAGCCCCTTGCCTATCTGCACCATCACCACCTTGCCCCCGAAGCCCTGCGGGTGCGCGCCGGGCCCGAAAGTTTCGCGCCGATGGACCTGCTGCCCACCGACGCGGTGGACCGGGTCGCGGCCATGCAGGCCATGCCTGCGCTGATCAAGGCCTATCTCCGGCTGGGCGGATATGTGGGCGAGGGGGCCTATGTGGACCATGCCTTCAACACCACCGATGTCTGCGTGCTGATGGATACCAGCGCGATGTCGGCCCGGCATCGCGGCTTTTATCAGCGCCCGCGCCCCGGGAGGGACTGAGGGTGGCCCCGGGTCGCGGCAGGTGCGGGCGGGCCCGTGGTCCGGGTTTCCCTGCATGAGCACCTGGCAATCCCCCGAGCCCCCTGACGAGCGGCTGCCCGGCCCCCTTGGCCTCGTGCTGGCTCTGGCCCGGCTGAGTGCGCTTGCAACGCTGATCCTGGGCGTGCTGGGCCCCTATCTGCTGCTGCGCGCTGTAGAGCCGGCGGGACGCCCCCTCAGCCCCGCCCTTCGGCAAATGGTCTGCCGGGGCGGGCTGGTTCTGCTGGGCGTGTCGCTGCGGGTAGAGGGGCGGGATGCGGGCCTGCCCGGGCTGATTGCCGCCAATCACGCGGGCTGGCTTGACATCTTCGTGCTGGGCTCGGTCTCGCCTGCGGTTTTCGTGGCCAAGTCCGAGGTGGCGCGCTGGCCCGGCATCGGTCAGCTTGCCCGGGCAACGGGGACCGTGTTCATCGCGCGCAGGCCCCGGGACGCGGCGGCGCAGAAGGCCACCCTTGCCGCCCGTATCTCGGCGGGCGACCGGCTGATCCTGTTTCCCGAGGGCACCAGCACCGACGGCCTGCACGTGCTGCGGTTCAAGTCGACGCTCTTCGCGGCGGTTCTGGGCGCGGGGGCGGGGCTGTGGGTGCAGCCGGTCAGCATTGTCTACGCCGCCCCCCGGGGCCGCGAGGCGCGGTTTCTGGGATGGTGGGGCGAGATGGATTTTGCGCGCCACCTGTTGCGGGTGGCCGCCTGTCCGCGTCGGGGCCGGGCCGTGGTGCGGTTTCACCCGCCGATCGAGGCCGGACCGGAAGCCGGGCGCAAGGCCCTGGCACAGGAGGCCGAAGGTGCGGTGCGCTCGGGCCATCGCGCAGGCATGGCCCCCGGTTGAGACTCAGCCCAGCGGGGCCGTCAGCCGCTGAAGGGCCGCGAGCGGGTCCTCCTCGCGCCAGAGCTCCGGCCCGAGGGCGAGGAAATCGGCATGGGGTGCCAGCTCCGCCACCAGTTCGGGTGTCAGCCCGCCCTCGGCGATGACCGGCACCTCGATCATCTCGCCCCACCATTCGAACAGCTCCAGCCCTGCCACGGCACCGGTCCCCAGCCCCGAGGCACCGACCGGCCCGAGAGCGACGTAATCCGCCCCCGCCTCGGCGGCGCTGATCCCCTCGTGCCGCGTCGTGCCGCAAAAGCTGCCGACGATGGCATCGGGCCCCAGTTCCTTGCGGGCAAGGCGCACGTTGCGGGCCCCGTCGGTCAGGTGCACCCCGTCCAGACCCAGCCGCGCCGCAAGCCGCAGGTGTGTCTCCAGCACCACCGCCACCTCACGGGCATGGGCCACTTCGCGCAGGGCATCGGCGGCGCGCAGGATGGCATCCTCGTCGGTCGCGGCGATGGCGATGCGCAGGCAGGCGAAATCGTGCGCATCCAGCACGCGCGCCACCAGCGCTTCTGTCCGGCCCGGCTCGAACACGGGCGGTGCCACCAGATAGAGGCGCGGGCCCTCTGCGCCTTCGGTCTTGTCCTGTGTCTGTGCGGGCATGGGAACTCCGATCCTACGGGCTGCTCTGTGCAAGAGCGCCCGGCCCAAGTCAACGGGCACGCGCGCGCCTCTTGTCACTGCCTGTCCCCCGGCCTATGCCCCGCCCACGATCGGAGAGCCCATGGACCATCCCGCCTTCATCCTTGTGCGCCCCCAGATGGGCGAGAATATCGGTGCCGCCGCGCGGGGGATGCTCAATTTCGGGCTGACAGCGCTGCGCGTGGTCGATCCGCGCGACGGCTGGCCCAACCCGCGCGCGATCGCCCTTGCCAGCGGGGCCGCGCGCCTGCTCGATGATGCGCGGATCGCCCCCGATACCGGCGCGGCCATCGGCGATCTGGACCATGTCTATGCCACCTCCGCCCGGCTGCGCGGGCTGACCACGCCCGTGCTGACCCCCGAGGAGGCGATGCGCGATGCCGCGTTGCGGATTGCTGCGGGGGGGCGGGTGGGCATCCTGTTCGGACCGGAACGCACGGGGCTGGAAAACGAGGATATCGCCCGGGCGAACACCCTTGTCAGCGTGCCGGTGAACCCCGATTTCCCGTCCCTCAACCTGGCTCAATGCGTGCTCCTGATGGCCTATGAATGGCGGCGCCAGACCCGGGAGACCCCCGCCCGCAGCATGCATCTTCCCGGGCAGGCTCGCCCGGCCAATGCCGCCGAGATGGAGGCCCTGGCCCGCAGGCTGGAAGACAGCCTCGAGGCGGCGGATTTCTTCTGGCCCGATCACAAGGCCGCGCCCATGCGCCTGTCGCTGCGCAACCTCGTCTCGCGGCTGGATCTGACGGATGCGGATGTGCGCACATTGCACGGGGCGATCCGGGCATTGGTGCGCGGCCCCGGCACCCGCCGCCGCCGCACCGACACCCCCGAGTAGCGCCCCGGTCATCCCCGGGGCTTGTCAGTCCGGTGGCGTCGTGATCCTCTGCCGACAGCCCGCCCCGCCGTCGATAGCCGGGAGAGATCATGAGCCAGCCGCATTTCCTCGACACGCCACAGGGCCGCCGCATCGCCTATCGCAAGACCGGCGGAGACGGGCCGGGCGTGGTCTTTCTGGGCGGCTTCCGCTCGGACATGGAGGGCACCAAGGCGCTCTGGCTGGAAGACTGGGCGCGGTCCGCGGGCCGGGCTTTCCTGCGGTTCGATTATTCGGGACATGGCAGTTCCTCCGGTCGCTTCGAGGAGGGCTGCATCGGTGACTGGGCCGAGGATGCCGCCGCCGCCCTCGATGCCCTGACCGCAGGGCCGCAGGTTCTGGTGGGCTCCTCCATGGGCGGCTGGATCGCGCTGCTGCTGGCCCTGCGGCGGCCGCGTCGGGTTGCGGGGCTGGTCGGGATCGCCGCCGCACCCGATTTCACCGAGGACAGCATGTGGTCGGGATTCGACGCCCGCCAGCGCGCGACGATCGAGGCCGGAGGCAGCGTCGAGCTGCCTTCGGATTATTCCGATGCCCCCTATCGGATCACCGCCCGGCTGATCGAGGACGGGCGCGCCAATCTGGTGCTGCGGGCACCCCTGCCGCTGCCCTTTCCGGTGCGGCTGATGCAGGGAACGGCGGATGCCGACGTGCCGGTGGAGGTGGCGCTGCGGCTGCTCGCGCATGCCGAAGCGGCCGATGCACGGCTGACGCTGGTGCGGGGGGCGGACCATCGCTTTTCCGACCCGGCCTGCCTGGCCCTGATCGCAGAGAGCGTCGAGTCGGTGCTGGCGGCGGCCCACCCGTGAGGTGGACCCGCGCCCTTGCTTTCCTCACGATCCTTGCCGGGGTGTCGCTTGCCGTATCGATCGGGCCGCGCCTGCCCGTGTCTCCGACCCCGGCGTCGGTCGAGGTGCCGGGGCTGGCAAGGGCCGCATCCTGGCTTGCAGACCGGGAGGCAGGCACGCCCGCGCTGGTGCCCGGAGCCGAGGCCCGGATCCGCTGGGCCGGCGAGGAGGGCCTGCGGACGCCACTGGCCATCGTCTGGCTGCACGGCTTCTCGGCCAGCCCGCCCGAGGTCTCGCCCCTGTTCGAGAAGGTGGCCGGAGACCTCGGTGCCAATCTCTACATGGCCCGGCTGACGGGCCACGGGCAGGACGGTGCTGCACTGGGTGCCGCCACCGCCGCGCAATGGCAGCGCGACGCGGCAGAGGCACTGGCCCTGGGTGCGGTTCTGGGCGAGCGTGTGGTGCTGGCGGGCGGATCCACAGGCGGCACACTGGCCCTTCTGGCCGCGTCTGCAGCCGAGAATTCGCCTGCCGGGCTGGTGCTGCTTGCGCCGAACCTTCTGCTGGCCAGCCCCACGGGCCGTGTCCTGACCTGGCCCTGGGCGCGGCAGGTGCTTCCAATCATCCTGGGTGCCGAGAGGGGCTTTGCTCCGCTCAACGAGGATCACGCCCGCCTCTGGACCGAACGCTACCCGCTCTCGGCCCTGTTCGAGATGGCGGCGGTCACTCAGGCGGCCCGTGCGCTGGATCCCGGGGCGCAGCACGTGCCGCTTCTGGTACTTGCGGCCGAGGCGGACAGGGTCGTCTCCACCGCCGCCGCGCGGGATCTTGCCCTGTCCTGGGGCGGGCCTGCCCGGATGGAGATGCGCCGCCTCGGCCCGGGCGACGATCCGTTGGCCCATGTGCTGGCGGGCGACATCCTCAGCCCCGCCCAGACAGAGCCCATGGCGCGGCTGATCGGGGCGTGGATCGCGCAGCTGCCCTGATCGGGGCAGGGGGGGCTAGAGGATCACGCCGGCGACCACCAGCCCCAGTCCCAGCGCCGACAGCGCCAGCGCGGCAAGGTTGACCGCGACGATCTTCTGCAGGCGGGCGCGCAGCGCCTCGTCGGACAGGCCTGCCCGGCGCGCGCGCATGGCCGCCACGATGCACCACAGGATCCCGCCAAGTCCCGCCAGCGTCACCGCCGTGCCGATCATCGTCAGAATGCCCATGCCTGCCCCTCCGTTCCTGCCGCCGATGCCGCCTAGCCCATCGCCCAAAGGCCTGCAACCGCAGCCAGTGCGCCCGGCCCGCGACCATGTCCGCGACCATGCGCGCGACCAGCCCCGCGAACCACCTCCGCGACCCTTGCGCGGCGCTTCCCGCCCCGCTAGCAGGAGGGCCCGCCCCCAGAAGCGAGACATTCCCATGGACGCCGCCGAACCCCTTGCCCCTGACACCGACATCACCGACCGCCACCGCGTCGCCCGCGAGGAGCTGCGCGCCTTCGTGGAGCGCTACGAGCGGCTGGAGGCCGAAAAGAAGGACATCGCGGATCAGCAGAAGGAGGTCATGGCCGAAGCCAAGGGGCGCGGCTATGACACCCGGGTGATGCGCAAGCTGATCGCCCTGCGCAAGCGCGACCCGCAGGACATCTCCGAGGAGGAGGCGATCCTCGAACTCTACCGCGAGGCGCTGGGCATGTAGCCCCCGCGCGCGTCCCGGCCCGCCGGGGTGCCTGTTGCCGCGAAATTCGCGTATTCGAGGAAGAGAGTGACAATCGGGATGGTGCCGATTGCGCAGTGGCCAAGGGTGCCCGCCTGCGCACAAGGGCCGCGCGGCCCCGGCTCTCTTCTGCAAATGCGCACGATCCCTCGCTGCCCCCCGGTGCCTCGCGGCAGACGGGAGCTCAGCCCAGCAGCCAAAGCCAGAAGGTGACCGACAACACAGAGGCGGCCGTTCCGATCAGGATCGAGGCGGCGGCGACGCGCATGGCCCGGCCATAGAGGAAGGCAAAGAGGTAGGTGTTCACCCCGGGCGCCATGGACGCCGTCAGCACCGCCGCCCGCAGCGGGGCCTCTGCCAGGTCGAACACCTGTGTGCCCAGCACCCAGACAAGGCCCGGCTGGACGACCAGCGCCAGCGTCACCACCATGGCGATGGCGCGCAGGTCGCCCTCGGGCCGGTAGCGCGTCAGCACGCCGCCCAGCCCGAACAGCGCCGCAGGCAGGGCGGCCGCGATCATCATCCGCAACGCCTCGTCCAGCACCCCCGGCAGGGGCAGACCCGAGAGGTTCACCGCAAAGCCCCCGAGGATGCCCAGCATCAGCGCATTGGAGAACATCGCCCGCAGCACCGCCCGGCCGGTCCGCATCAGCCCGCCTCCACGGTTGCGCAGCACCTCCATCGCCGTGATCCCGATGGCATAGCAGATGGGCGCGTGGACGGCGACGATGGCGAAGTTGAAGGCGAGCACCTCGGCGCCATAGGCGCGCTGGGTGATGGGCAGGCCCAGCAGCACCGAATTGGCAAAGAAGGCGGCAAAGCCGATGGCCACCGCATCCTCGCCCGGTCGGCGCAGCCACGCCCTTGCGCCCAGCGCGCCCAGTCCGAACACCGCCGCAGTTGCAAGGTAATAGGTCGCAAGCAGCGGGGCCTCGAAGGTCTGGCCCAGATCGAGGCCCGCGATTGCCATGAACAGCAGGCAGGGCACGGCGAAGTTCTGCGCGAACCGCATCAGCCCGTCGACGGCCGTATCGGCGAAGAAACCTGCCCGCACCGCCGCATACCCGAAGCCGATCAGCAGGAAGACGGGGAGTGTGATCTGGAGGAGACCGGCCATCTCAGGCGGGCAGGTCGATCACCATCCCGTCGTGGGCGGGGGTGACATGCGCGGGTGTCTCGGCTGCGACGGTGGCATAGTCGAGATCGATATGCATGTTGGTCAGCACCGCCTGCCGGGGCCGCGCCCGCTCGATCCAGGCCAGCGCCTGGGACAGGCTGAGGTGGGTCGGATGGGGCGTGCGACGCAGCGCGTCGAGCACCCAGACATCCAGCCCCTCCACCGCCGCCCAGCCCTCGGCGCCCATGTCGGACACATCGGGAAGATAGGCCAGCCCCCCGATCCGGAAGCCCAGCGAGTCGATGCTGCCATGCTCCACCCGGAAGGGCGACAGCCGCAATGTGCCGCCCGCCCCCTCGATGGTGACCTCGCCTGCGATGGTCTGCAATTCCAGGATCGCCGGATAGGGGCTGCCATGGGGCTGCACGAAGGCATAGCCAAAGCGCGACAGCAGTGCGTCCTGTGTTGGCCCGTCGGCCCAGACCGGGATCCGGGCGCGGCGGTTGAAGACGATCATGCGCAGATCGTCGATGCCATGCACGTGATCGGCATGCTGGTGGGTGTAGACCACGGCATCGAGATTGCCCACGCCCGCGGCCAGAAGCTGGGCGCGCATGTCGGGTGAGGTGTCGATCAGCGCGCGGGTCACGCCCGCCTGTGTCACCCGTTCGACCAGCATCGAACAGCGGGTGCGGCGGTTGCGGGGCTCGGACGGGTCGCAATCCCCCCAGATACCCCCCAGACGCGGAACCCCCCCCGAGGAGCCGCAGCCCAG
>JAFIEC010000164.1 GCA_020832725.1 Paracoccaceae bacterium
CCGACCGCCTGTCGGATGGCCGCCGTGCCGCCATCATCCGCGCCGTTCTGGTGCGTAACACGAAAGGATCGGTGCCCATGGCCCTGGACGAAACATCTGAAGACCCGGCCTATGTGCTGGGCCGCCTGTTCGGCGCGTTCACCTATGCCGAGCGCAGTTATGCCGACCGGGGCGCCACGATCCGCGACAAATACATGGGTGGCGCCTCTGCCACGCCTGCGCGGATCTTTCCGGTTCTGATGAAGGGCTATGAGCACAACCGTGCCGGGCTTGCCAAGTCTGGCGGGCAGAAGGTGGGTGCCGGCATCAAGGCCGAAAAGGCCGTGGCCTCGATCCTCGCCAGGTTGCCGGGCGACGGCAATCTACCCGCCTCGCTGCCACTGGAGGATCAGGGCCGCTTTTTTGTCGGTTTTTATCACCAGCTCTCCGCCTTTTATACAAAGGCCGAGGATGCCGTTGTTGAGTCCACTGAAGACACCGAAGGGGCAGCCTCATGACCGCCGTGACCAATCGCTATGATTTTGTCCTGTTCTTCGACGTCGAAAATGGCAACCCCAATGGTGACCCCGATGCGGGCAACCTGCCGCGCATGGACCCCGAGACATCGCAGGGTCTGGTCACCGATGTCTCGCTCAAGCGCAAACTGCGCAACTACGTGGCCGAGGCGAAGGGAAGTGATGCAGGCTATGCCATCTACATGCAGGATGGAGCAGTGCTGAACCGGCAGCATGCGCTGGCCTATGAGGCCGTGGGGCTGAAGTCCGAATCCAAGAAAAAAGCTAAGAAGGTGGAGGATGCTGAACAGATCACCGCTTGGATGTGCGCCAATTTCTGGGACATCCGCACCTTTGGCGCGGTGATGACGACCGAGATCAATGCCGGTCAAGTGCGCGGTCCCGTGCAGCTGACCTTCGCGCGCTCGATCGAGCCGATCATGCCTCTGGAAGTCTCGATCACCCGCTCGTCGGTCACGAACGAGAAGGACGTGGAAAAAGAGCGCACGATGGGCCGGAAGCATCTGGTCCCCTACGGCCTTTACCGTGCCCACGGGTTCATTAATGCCAATCTTTCCGGTCGCACCGGCTTTTCCGAGAACGATCTGGCGCTGCTCTGGGACGGGTTCCGGGATATGTTCGAGCATGACCGCTCGGCAGCACGTGGCCTGATGGCTGCACGCCGTCTGATCGCCTTCCGGCATGATAGCGCGCTTGGCAACGCCCAGGCGCACAAGCTATTTGACCGGGTCACTGTGGAGCGCGCCTGCAAGGGCGAGACACTGCCGGTGGGTGATGAGCGCACCCATAACTGGCCTGTTGCGCGCGCCTTCACCGACTACGCCATCCGGCTCGATGACACCGACCTACCCGAAGGGATCAGTATCGTTGAGCCTTTCTGAGGTCGACAGCTCGTTGCCGCTGTCGGCGCTTCAGCACTGGCTGTTCTGTCCCCGGCAATGCGCCCTGATCCATGTCGAGCGGGTCTGGGCCGACAACCGCTTTACCGCCGAAGGCCGTATCCTGCACGAGCGCACCGACGAGGGCCGCCCCGAAAGCCGCGACGGCATCCGCATCCTGCGCGCGGTCCAGATTGCTTCGGCCCTGCACGGGTTGCATGGCGTAGCCGATGTGGTCGAGATGCGCGGCGGCATCCCTTACCCCGTCGAATACAAGCGCGGGCGCCCGAAGGCGCATCGGGCTGACGAAGTGCAGCTTTGCGCGCAGGGTCTTTGTCTGGAAGAGATGACGGGTCACGCCGTGCCCGAGGGCGCGCTTTTCTATGGCACCACCCGGCGACGCAAACTAGTTCCCCTCGATGCCGGACTGCGCGACCTGACCCTGACTGTAGCCGCAGAGGCGCGGGCCGCAATGTCCACCGGCATGCTGCCCCAGCCGGTCTATGAGGCCCGGCGCTGTGGCGCCTGTTCGATACATGACCTCTGTCGCCCGCAGGGGCAACGCGCACTTGGCGCATCGTGGTTGATGGGCCGGATCAGCCGCGCCGGGGTGCCAGAATGAAAAGGCTGCTGAACACGCTCTATGTCACCAGCGAAGGTGCATATCTGCGCAAGGACGGCGAAACCATCGCGGTCGAGATCGACGGCACCACCCGTGCCCGCGCGCCCGCGCATCTGCTGGGGCAGATCGTCTGCTTCGGTCAGGTCGCCGTATCACCCGCGCTGATGGGCTTCGCCGCCGCGGCGGGGATCACCATTTCTTTTCTGGGATACTCGGGCAAACTGCTGGCGCGGGTCGAAGGCCCGCAGACTGGCAACGTGCTGCTGCGCCGCGCGCAGCACGAGGCGACCAAGGAAACCGCCGCCCTGCCGGTGGCCCGGTCGGTCGTCGCCGCCAAGATTGCCAACCAGCGCGCCGTGCTGCGACGGCACCTGCGCGACTACCCAGATGCCCCGGGGGCTGCACAGATTGATGCCTGTCAGAGGCGCCTGTCGGACGCCGCGCGACACGCCCTGACTGCGCTCGACCTCGACACCCTGCGAGGGCAGGAAGGCGAGGCCGGTCACGCCTACTGGTCCGCCTTCGCGCACCTGATCCGCAGTGCCGATCCCGCCTTTGCCTTCAATGGCCGAAACCGGCGCCCGCCCCGGGATGCCGTCAACGCCGTGCTGTCGTTTCTCTATATGCTGGTGTCGCTCGATGCCCGCGCCGCCTGCGAAAGCCACGGGCTTGATCCACAGTTGGGCTTCCTGCACCGCGACAGGCCCGGCCGTATGTCGCTTGCCCTCGACCTGATGGAAGAGCTGCGCGCGCCGCTGGCCGACCGGGTCTGCCTCAGCCTGATCAACCGCCGCCAGCTAGCCGCGTCCGATTTCCGGTCCGAAGAGACCGGCGCGGTCCTACTGAACGATGCCGGTCGCGAAACGGTTCTGAAGGCCTATCAGGAACGCAAGCGGACTGAATTGCGCCATGCCTGGCTCGACGAACGCATTGCCCTTGGCCTTGTGCCACAGGTTCAGGCCCAGCTCCTGGCCCGCCACCTGCGCGGCGATATCGACATCTATCCGGCCTGGGTATGGAGCTGAAACGATGATGGTTCTCATCACCTATGACGTTCGGACCGACAGCAAGGAAGGCCGAAGGCGGTTGCGTCGCGTGGCCCGCGCATGCGAGGACTGGGGTCAACGGGTGCAGTATTCGGTGTTCGAATGCGATCTTGATCCTGCCCAATGGACCGCCTTGCGCGCCCGGCTTGTCGACATTGTCGAACCTGAAACCGATTCGCTGAGGTTCTACATGCTCGGCAAAGAGTGGCGCCGACGTGTGGAGCATGTCGGAGCGAAGCCCGCAACGGACATGGACGGCCTGCTCATTGTGTGATCTGCGAACCCCAAGCACGCGCTCCGCGCCATTCGGGTTCGCTACACATTTTTTCTAAGCTATCTCGCGAAGACATATGATACTGCCAGTCGAAGTGCGTGCCGGAAGCCAGGTTCGCGATAGGCTTGGAGTTTGAAGAGCTATTGCAAACTGTTAATCAGAGGTAGTCGCCCCCCATGCGGGGGCGTGGATCGAAACGGGTCGCGCGGGATATTCTGCGGTATGTGAGCGCGTCGCCCCCCATGCGGGGGCGTGGATCGAAACACTGTATGGACTTTGGCGAGGACGCGGTAGGTTGTCGCCCCCCCATCGGGGGCGTGGGTAGAAACG
>JAFIEC010000143.1 GCA_020832725.1 Paracoccaceae bacterium
GGCGGGCGGCCCGGCCCTGGCGCCCCACCTGGGCTGGGGCCCCCCAGCCACCCCCGCCGGGGCCCAGCGCCAGCGCCGCCGCCAGCGGGACATGCGCCCAGAGAAACCACATCATGAAGCGCCCCGCCCGGTGGCGGATCGCCTGCAGGCGCGTGAATGCGGGCGGCGAGGGGGCGGTAGTGTCGGTCATGATCCACTCTCCGGGAGGGCGCAAAGGGTGGCGGGCCGTGCGGCAAGGGCGAGCGTGCCGGGAACGTGCGCGACCCCGCCCGGTGCCGTCACCACGATCAGGCGGCCACCCGCGCGGATGTCGAGAAGCGCCGCGCCATTCCCCAGTGCGGCGGAGAGGGCCGCGCCGGGCGGCACCCAGGGAGGAAAGACCAGGGCAACCGGCGCGCCCTCCTGCGGGGCGAGCGCCAGCAGGGCAAGCACGGCAAGGCCAGCCCCGCCCATCAGGCAGGCGGGCCAGGCGGCACAAGGGCCACCCCCGTCACTCCTCGTTGTCGATGACCGCTGCATGATGCGCCCCCAAAGCCGGATTCGGGGGCAGCATCGTCCCTGCAGATGAAGGCGCGCTTAACGTCGCCCGGCTTCCTGAACCACCCGCAGACCCAGCTCGCGCAATTGCTGGTTGCTGGGCTCGGAGGGGGCCCCCAGCAAAAGGTCCTCGGCACGCTGGTTCATGGGGAACATGATCACTTCGCGGATATTCGTGGTCCCCGCCAGCAGCATCACGATCCGGTCGATGCCCGCGGCACAGCCGCCATGGGGCGGCGCGCCATAGCGAAACGCCCGCAACAGCCCGCCAAAGCGCGCCTCCACCTCCTCGGGGCCATAGCCCGCAAGGCCGAAGGCCCGGACCATCACCTCCGGCAGGTGGTTGCGGATCGCCCCCGACAGCAGCTCATAGCCGTTGCAGGCAAGGTCGTACTGATAGCCCTTCACCGCCAGCGGATCGCCCTCCAGCGCCGCAAGGCCACCCTGGGGCATGGAGAAGGGGTTGTGGGAGAAGTCGATCCGGCCGCTTTCCGGGTCCTTCTCGTACATCGGGAAATCGACGATCCAGGCAAAGCGGAAGCTGTCGGTCTCCGACAGGTTCAACTCGCGGCCGATCTCGATGCGCGCCTTGGCGGCGACCGGCTCGAAGGTCTCGGGCTTGCCGCCGAGGAAGAAGGCCGCATCGCCCGCCTTAAGGCCCAGTTGCAGGCGGATGGCCTCGGTGCGTTCGGGGCCGATGTTCTTGGCGACGGGGCCGGCGCCCACGGTCGCCCCGCCCTCCTCCCGCCAGAAGATATACCCCATCCCCGGCAGCCCCTCTTTCTGCGCGAAGGCGTTCATCCGGTCGCAGAAGGCCCGCGACCCGCCCCCGGGCGCGGGGATGGCACGCACCTCGGTGCCCTCCTGTTCCAGCAGCCTGGCAAAGATGGCAAAGCCCGAGCCGCGGAAATGCTCCGAGACATCCTGCATCTCGATGGGGCAGCGCAGGTCGGGCTTGTCGGTGCCGTATTTCGCCAGCGCCTCGGCATAGGGAATGCGCGGCCACTCGGTGCAGGGCTGCACCCGGGCATCGCCGCCAAAGCGGTCGAACACGCCCTGCAGCACCGGGCCGATGGCGGCAAAGACGTCCTCCTGCTCGACAAAGCTCATCTCCACGTCAAGCTGGTAGAAATCGGTGGGCGAGCGGTCGGCGCGGGGGTCTTCGTCGCGGAAACAGGGCGCGATCTGGAAATAGCGGTCAAAGCCCGCCACCATGATCATCTGCTTGAACTGCTGCGGGGCCTGGGGCAGGGCGTAGAACTTCCCCGGATGCAGCCGCGACGGCACCAGAAAGTCGCGCGCGCCCTCGGGGCTGGAGGCGGTGATGATCGGCGTCTGGTACTCGGTAAAGCCCTCCCCCCACATTGCCTCGCGAAAGGCGCGCACCACCGCAGAGCGCAGCATCATCTTGGCATGCAGCCCCTCGCGCCGCAGATCGAGAAAGCGGTTGGCCAGCCGCGTTTCCTCCGGGTAATCGGGCTCTCCGAAGACGGGCAGGGGCAGCTCCTCGGCCATGCCCAGCACGTCGAGCGCCCGGACATAGACCTCCACCTCTCCGGTGGGCAGCCTGGGGTTGACCAGCGCGGCGTCGCGCAGCTTCACCTCGCCCTCGATGCGGATGCAGGCCTCGGCACGCAGGGCCTCGATGGCGGCAAAGGCCGGGCTATCGCTGTCGGCCAGTACCTGGGTGATGCCATAATGGTCGCGCAGAGCGACGAACAGCACGCCCCCGTGGTCGCGCACCCGGTGCACCCAGCCGGACAGGCGCACCCGCTCTCCGGCATGATCGGCGCGCAGGTCGGCACAGGTATGGCTGCGATAGGCGTTCATCGGCTCTCTCTCGTTCGGGGCAGGGCGCGGGGCGGCCCGGGGACATCCGGCGATACACCGCGCATGGGCGGCCAAGTCAAGGCCGCGTCGGGTGCCGGGCAAGCGGCCCGACCCCTAGATCCGCCCTGTGGCCATGATCCAGACCCCCCCCGCCCGCAGCCGCACCTCGGCGGGCACCAGGCCGCCGGTATCGGCCAGCCATGGCATGGCGCGGGCGCGCTCCAGCACGGCACCCAGGCCCGCCAGCGGCACCAGAGCCGCCCGGACCTGCCGCGGAACCGCGAGGCGGC
>JAFIEC010000146.1 GCA_020832725.1 Paracoccaceae bacterium
AACCGCAGCAGCGTGGCCCCGCCCGGCAGGCTCGCGGCGTGACAGGCCAGCTGCGCACCGCCATGCAGCGCAAAGCTGAGCGCAGGCGCGCGATCGGCCGGGCCGCGGCCTGCGACATGCCCCTCCAGGGCGGCGAAGGCGGCGGCGCGGGCGGGCTGGCCGGGGGCGGCACGCGCCTGCCACTGCGCGCGCGCGGCGGCAATATCGGCGGGCGGGCTGCCATCGGGCGCGAACAGGGCCAGATAGCGCGCACTGCACAGGGCCAGCCCGCCCCCGGGCTGGAACACCGCCAGCGGCGGGGCTGCGGCATCCAGCGCGGCATGGGCCAGACCAAGCGTGCTGCGAAAGGCGCGGCGCGCGCCCACCTCGCCGGTGATATCCTCGAACAGGAAGGCCACCGCCCCCTCGGGATGGGGCCGCCCCGTTACCCGCCAGGTCTGGCCGTCGGGCAGCGGCCAGCGGCTTTCATAGATGGTGCCCTCGCCCGCCGCCTCCAGTGCCGCAAGCTGCCCGCGCCAGGCGGCATAATCCCGGGGCTCGGGGATGCGGCGACGCTCTCTCAGGCGGTCGAGGAAGGCGGAGAATCCGGGTCGGGCGATGAGCCAGTCGGGCTCGATCGTGGTCAGCTCCACCAGCGCGGGGTTGAACAGGGCCAGCTTGCGCTCCCGGTCGAAGATGGCCAGCCCGATGGGCAGATGGGCAAAGGTCTTGGTCAGGGTCTGCACGAAGTCGCGCAGGGCGGTCTCGGCCTCCACCGCGGCGGTGACCGGCAGCGCGCAGCACAGCGCGCCCTCGGGTCCGGGCTGGCGGTGGATGTCGAACCATTGCGGGCGCAGCACCCCCGGCAGACGGCGCGACACACGCCGCCCCGCTCCGGTCGGAGGCGGCCAGGGCTCCTCTCCGGGGAGATCGGCGCGCTGGGCCAGATCCCGGGAGGCGGCGTTCTGCCACAGGATGCGCCCGGCCCCGTCCTCGGCCCAGACGGGCAGGGGCAGAGGCCCCGCCGCCCCGGCGCCATCGTTCGGCCCGGTATCGGCAATGCCCGTCGCCGGCCGGCCCCGGGGGCGGGCAGGGCCCGGGACAAGCGACAGCACCACAAGCACCAGCAACGCCCCCGCCATGCCGGCCAGCGCGACCAGTAGCAGCGTCAGGGGATCGGGGGGCGGGGCCATGTCATGTCTCGGATCGCGGAGCGGGGCGGGGCGGGGCGCGCGGCAGGTGTGGCCAGCCTGCGCGTCCCTGCTTAACAGCAGGTTAACGCGGGCCTTGCGGCGGGGCCCGGGCACCGGCGGCCCGTCCGAACGTGTCTCGTCGGCCCTGCCTCAGGCGGCGGGCGCGGCCTCCGGCCCGGTGTCGAGCTGGGACAGCGGCCAGATCACCTCCACCATCGCCCCGCCCATGGCGGCCCCCTCCTCGGCATTGGCGACGATCACCTCGGCCCCCGACCGCTCCAGCAGGGTCTTGGCGATGAAGAGCCCAAGCCCAACCCCCTCGCTGCGGGGCGGCTGGAGGCGGAGGTCGGGGCGCAACCCCTCGGCCCGGCGGCGCAGGAACGGATCGCCCACCCGGGCGATCAGGTCGGGAGCAAAGCCCGGCCCGTCATCGCAGACCCGCACGCAGAGCACATCCTCGGACCATTCCACGTCGATCTCCACCTGGGCCACGGCATGATCGACCGCGTTCTGCACGATGTTGCGCAGCCCGTGCACGATTTCGGGGGCGCGGGGAATGACCGGCTGGCGCAGGGCCGCCCCCGGCAAGGCGCTTTCGCGAAAGACAAGCGTGCGGCCGCGCCGTGCATGGGGCTCGGCGGCCTCGCGCACCACCGCCCCCGCAGGGCCACGGCGCAGCATTTCGTCCTCGGTCCCCGCCGCCCGGCCCATGCCGCGCAGGATGTCGCGGCAGCGGTCGGCCTGATCGCGGATCAGGATGGCATCGTTCGCAAGCTCGGGATTGTCCTGCAATTCCTCGGCGAGTTCGGTCGCCGCCAGCTTGATCGTGGCCAGCGGCGTGCCCAGCTCGTGGGCGGCGGCGGCCACCACACCGCCCAGCGCCGTCAGCCGCTGCTCGCGGCCCAGCGCCAGCTGGGTGGCGGTCAGCGCCTGCTGCATGGCGTGGGTCTCCAGCGTGACCCGGCGGGTGTAGACGCTGATGAAGGCAACCGCCACCACCAGCGCGATCCACATCCCCTTGGCAAAGAGCTCGGGCATGAGCAGCGGTGCCCCGCTCGCGCCGAGCACCGGCTGATAGGCGAGCGCCGCAAGCGTGATCAGCGCGATGGCGGCAAGGTTCATCACCAGAACCGAGCCCGGGCGCAGGGCGGTGGCGGCGATGGTCACCGGGGCCAGCAGCATCACCACGAAGGGGTTGTTGAGCCCGCCGGTCAGCACGATCATCGCCATGAGCTGCACCAGATCGAACAGCAGCATGGTCAGCGCCTCGCCCTCCGACAGGCGGCGGTTGCGCGGATAGGTCAGCACCGCCGCAATGTTGACCACCACCAGCGCCGCGATCACCACAAGGCAGAGCGCGATGTTGAACTGCAGCTCCAGCACGAGGCTGGCCACCAGCACCGCCGACAGTTGCCCCCCCGCCGCCAGCCAGCGCAGGATGACCAGCGTGCGCAGGCGCAGCCAGTCGCTGCGCGCCTCGCGGTCGATGGCGGGGCCGGGGGCCGGCTGGCGCAGGGCCGGGCGCTCGCCCGGGCGCTGGGCGGGCAGGCGGCCGGAGGGCGAGGAGGGGGCGGTCAGGTCGGTCATGGGGGCTGCTCTCGGAGGGGGCCGGGCGGGGTGACCGGGGCCTCTGGCGCGCGCACGGCCGCCGCGCCAAGTGTCGCAGGCAGGATGTGGGGCTTGCGGCGCGGGGCGCAACCCGGGAAAAGGACGCAGCCCCGGATCGGGTTGCCGATGGCCGGGACAGGATCCGCGCCCCGGATCCGGGAAAGGGGAAAGCCATGTCGCGCCTTCTGTTCGTCTCGGCCGCCCTTGTCGCCGCCCTTGCCGGGGCCGGGGCCTCGTGGTGGATGTTCGGCGGATCGGACGGGGGCGATCCCATCGCCGCCTGCCGGGGCAGCAGTGTCGCCACCGGGGGCGGCACGGTCGGCGGGCCCTTCACCCTGATCGACGAGACCGGCCGTGAGGTGACCGAGGCCGACATCCTCGACCGGCCCGCCCTCATCTATTTCGGCTATACCTTCTGCCCCGATGTTTGCCCCTATGACGTGGCGCGCAACGCCGATGCGGCCTGGATCCTCGAGGATCGCGGCATCGAGCTGCGGCCCGTCTTCATCACCATCGACCCCGAGCGCGACACGCCCGAGGTGCTGGACGCCTTCACCGAGATGATGCACCCGCGCATGGTGGGCCTGACCGGCAGCCCCGAGCAGGTGCGCCTGGCCGCCAATGCCTACCGCGTCTTCTTCCAGAAGCACGAGGCCGAGGGGGACGATCCCTTCTACCTCGTGGATCATTCGACCTTCAGCTATTTCATGATGCCCGGGCTGGGCTTTGTGGAGTTCTTTCGCCGCGATCAGGGGGCCGCCGATATGGCCGACCGGATACAATGCTATATTGAGGCCGTCGAATCCGGCGGCCCGCCCATTTGACCGTGGCCCGGGACTTCCTACATGACACATGGGCAGCGACGGGCGACAACGGGTCGTTCCGGCCCCGGAGTGTGGCCATGACGGAGCGGAGATTGCGCGAGATCGGCGAAGACAGGTCGCTCCTTCTTGTCGATGACGACGAGCCGTTCCTGCGCCGGCTGGCCCGCGCGATGGAAAAGCGCGGCTTTGTCCCCGAAACCGCCCTGAGCGTGGCCGAGGGCAAGGCGCTGGCCTGCTCCCATGCCCCGGCCTATGCGGTGGTGGACCTGCGGCTTGAGGATGGCAACGGCCTCGATGTGGTGGAGGCCCTGCGCGAGCGGCGGCCCGATGCACGCATCGTGGTGCTGACCGGCTATGGCGCGATCGCCAGCGCGGTGGCGGCGGTGAA
Organism: Paracoccaceae bacterium; assembly: GCA_020832725.1. Taxonomy (GTDB): domain Bacteria; phylum Pseudomonadota; class Alphaproteobacteria; order Rhodobacterales; family Rhodobacteraceae; genus JAFIEC01. Next base: position 3,993 of record JAFIEC010000146.1, read on the forward strand.
GGTGGGGGCGACGGATTACCTCGCCAAGCCCGCCGATGCCAATGACGTGACCGCGGCCCTGCTGGCCGAGGGCGACGACCTGCCGCCCCCGCCCGAGAACCCGATGTCTGCCGACCGAGTGCGGTGGGAGCATATCCAGCGGGTCTATGAGCAATGCGATCGCAACGTCTCCGAGACCGCGCGGCGGCTGAACATGCACCGCCGCACGCTGCAGCGCATCCTGGCCAAGCGCAGCCCGCGCTGAGGGCCGCTCTGCCCACGCCGCGCCAGAGCGCCCCGCCCTGCAGGAGCCGTGCCCGGGGGTGCCGGGCCGCTCTGGCGAGCGATTGAGCCCCGCCGAGGCCAGAGGCGCGCCGGACAGGCCCCGGTTCCATCACATTCCGGGATCGGCGCGCCGATCGGGGGCCGGCACCCGGTGGCATCGGAGCCTGGCTTGCCAATGGGCGTTCCGCGCCGAAAATGCGGCCAAACACCCCCCCTGTTTCCAGGAGATGCGATGCTGCCGTCGTCGGGCCATTTTCTTCGGGCCGCCGGGGGTCCGATCGCGGGTCTTGCCGATCGTCGATGCACGATCATGGAGCAGTCGCGGCAGGAGCACGTTCCGATGTAGGTGACCGGGCAACCGGGCGCACCCGTCCGGGGCTGGTGCGGGGTGCGTGCCCCGGGCCCGCCGCAGATGGCGGAGGCGGTCCTTGTCCCGGCGCACCATGTGCCGTCACGCGGAATTGCGCGGCGCTTTGGTTTCCTTCACTCATTCCGGGGGGGTCACACCATGTAACCTTTCCCCATCCCATTCCGGGGGGTATCTGGCCGCTTTTCTGGCGCGCGGCGTGGCCTCGGCCCCTGGTTGCACGGAAGATGCGGGGTGCTGTCGCACGGGGACGGGCTGAGTTCGTGCAGATTGGAAGCGTAATGCTGCGCCGGCGCTCACTCTCGACTCGGGAGGTTACACCATGTGACCTCGACCCGGACTTCACTTGCGGGGTATTGGGCTGCTTTTTCGCCGGACGATGCGTCTTCGCCGCCCCCCCTGTCGTGTGGGGTCTTCGATCCCATTTCTGGCGCATCGGAGCATTG
>JAFIEC010000148.1 GCA_020832725.1 Paracoccaceae bacterium
CCCCCCCCCCCCCCCCCGCCCCGGCAACCAACCCCCCCCCCCCCCACCCGGCCGGGCGCCCCCCAACCCCGGGGGGGGGGCAACCCCCCCCCCGCCTTTCCGAAACCGAGGCAACCTGCCTCAGGTCGTGGGGATCGCCTCGACCTGCGCGATCAGGGCCGCGATCTGCGCAGGCGTGAAGCCCAGCTGCGCAAGCAGTGCGGGCGACGCCAGAACCTGCTGCAGCACGCTCACAACCCGGCTTTGCAGAACGGCCGGAATGCTGGCTGGCGGGTTTGCCGAGAAAATCTGAACGATATTCTGTGCCGCGACCACCTGTCCGGGTGTCAAGGTCACAGCCGGCACTGTCGTCAGCGGCGGCGGCGGCGACGGCACGATGGGTGTGGGCGAAGCCGGATCGGCCCCCGCAAAGGCACCGGTGGCCCCCAACGACAGGATGGCCGCAAGGGCCGTGATGCGGAATGTGCTTTTCTGGGTCATGTCAGCGTCCAAACAGGTTGAAGGCGTAGCCAAGATCCACGCCAAAGACGGTATTGCTGCCCCGGTCGAAGTCGCGCAGCGAGAAGTTGACCGACGCCCCTTCGAGCATCGGCGGGAAATAGCTCGCCCCGATGATCGGAGAATCGCCCACGACACCCGCGCTGATCGCCCAATCGGGCGCCACGCTCATGCCGAAGCCCGCGATGATGCCGGCCTCGTTGTTACGGGTCAGGCGCGAGCCCGCGCCGATCGTGGCCATCACGGGGCGGCCATTGATCGAATAGGCGAAGCTGGCGACGATGGTGCCCGCGACGGGATTGTTGCGGGAATCGCCCCAGCCGGCAATGTTGGAGGCGCTCACCGAGACCGAGCCGGTGCCCCCCTCGATGGGAAACTGCCGGTTCACGCCCAGGGTGAAGAAGCCCGAATGCCCGAACCTGCGGAACGAGGTGTTGACGAGGCCCACTTCGACACCCACGGCGGTGGCCGGATTGCCAAAGCCCGCCGCGATGGCGGTGGAGGCGTCAAAGCGCGTGTTGTCTGGCCCTCGCGGCGGCCCGTAGCTGCCCGAAAGCGAGACCGAGGCGGTTCCGCCCGACAGGCCAAAGCCCGAGGGAACGGCGGCGATGCCGGCACGGCGGCGCACGTCGATCGCAACACTCTGTCCTGCAAGCGCCGACTCAAGTTGCGCAGTGAGACGCTCCAGTTCCGATTGTGACTGTGCCTGCGCGGACCCGGCCGCGAGGCCTGCAGAGACTGCCACAATTGCAGCCCCTGCCATCAATTGGCGAAATCTTGTCATCTTAAGCCCCTTATTCTGCCCCGGATGGGGTGCGCCTGCCGCGCACCGCCTTCTGGGGCGCAGCATCTCATTCTGGTATCTCAAGTCAATAGCCCCACCCCAAACGGAAACTCTTTCGCTCAATCGTTGCATTGCAGCATCGCTGTTCTCAGGCGAATTCCATGATCACCGCATCAACCGCAAGGCTGTCTCCGGGGGCGGCGTTGATCTGCGCCACCACGCCCCTGCGTTCGGCGCGCAGGACGTTTTCCATCTTCATCGCCTCGACCGTGCACAGGATCTGGCCCTCCTGCACTTCCTGGCCCTCTTCCACGGCGATGGAGACCACCAGCCCCGGCATCGGACACAGCAGCATCTTCGATGTGTCGGGCGGCTCCTTCTCGATCATGTGGGCCGAAAGGGCGAATTGATGGGGGCTTTGCACCCGGACGCGCAGGTCCGCCCCGCGATGGCGCAGGCGAAAGCCGCCGGGCAGGGCCGCGACCTTGACCGCCATCTCCTCGCCCGCCACCTGCAGGAGGGCCAGCGGCGCGCCCGGGCGCCAGTCGGAGACGACACGCAATGCGGCGGCGTCCTCGAAATGCACCGACGCCCCCTCGCGGTCGGCGGCGATGCGCACGGGCCAGTCATGCCCCGCGATGGAGATCACCCAGTCGGTGCCCACCTCGCGTTCGTGGTTCGACATGCGCCCGGTGATGCGGGCGGCCCGGATCTCGGACACACGGAACATCGCCGCCGCCGCCGCCGCCAGCCGGCGCAGCACATCCTCGGGCAGGTCGGCCCCGGCAAAGCCCTCGGGCCATTCCTCGGCGATGAAGGCCGTGGTGATCTCGCCCGAGCGAAAGCGCGGATGGTCCATCACCGCCGAGAGGAACGGCAGGTTGTGGCCGATCCCCTCCACCTCGAAGGCGTCGAGAGCGGCCCCCATGGCGTCGATCGCGCCCGCACGGTCGGGTGCCCAGGTGCACAGCTTGGCGATCATCGGGTCGTAGTGGATGGAGATTTCCCCGCCCTCGAACACGCCGGTATCGTTGCGCACCACCCGATCGGGGGCAGCACTCTCCTCGGGCGGGCGATAGCGGCTCAGCCGACCCGTGGAGGGCAGGAAGTTGCGATAGGGATCCTCGGCATAGAGGCGGCTTTCCATCGCCCAGCCGTTCAGGCGCACATCCTCCTGACGCAGCGAGAGCGGCGCTCCGGCGGCGACGCGGATCATCTGCTCCACAAGGTCGATGCCGGTGATCAACTCGGTGACCGGATGCTCCACCTGCAGGCGGGTGTTCATCTCGAGGAAGTAGAACTTGCGCGCGCCGTCCACGATGAACTCCACCGTCCCGGCGCTGGTATAGCCCACGGCATGGGCCAGCGCGCAGGCCTGCTCGCCCATGGCGCGGCGGGTGGCCTCGTCGAGAAACGGAGAGGGGGCCTCCTCGATGACCTTCTGGTTGCGGCGCTGGATGGAGCATTCGCGCTCGCCCAGATAGATCGTGTTGCCATGTGCATCGGCCAGCACCTGAATCTCGATATGGCGGGGCTGGGTGACGAATTTCTCGATGAAGATCCGGTCGTCGCCGAAGCTGCTTGCGGCCTCGTTCTTCGAGGACTGGAACCCCTCGCGGGCCTCGGTGTCGTTCCAGGCGATCCGCATGCCCTTGCCGCCGCCCCCCGCCGAGGCCTTGATCATCACCGGATAGCCTATCTGCCGGCTGATTTTCACCGCCTCTTCGGCATCCGCGATCAGGCCCATGTAGCCGGGCACGGTGTTCACGCCGGCCTCGGCCGCGAGCTTCTTCGAGGTGATCTTGTCGCCCATCGCCTCGATCGCCGGGCTGGGCGGGCCGATGAAGACCACCCCCTCGGCCTCCAGCGCGGCCGCGAAGTCGCGCCGTTCGGACAGGAAGCCGTAGCCGGGATGCACCGCCTGCGCACCGGTGGCGCGGATCGCCTCCATGATGCGGTCGATCACGATGTAGGACTGCGCGGCCGGCGGCGGGCCGATGTGCACGGCCTCGTCGGCCATCTTCACATGCAGCGCGTTGCGATCCGCGTCGGAAAAGACCGCCACGGTCTTGATGCCCAGCTTGCGGGCCGTCTTGATCACCCGGCAGGCGATCTCGCCCCGGTTGGCGATCAGGATCTTCTCGAACATTCCATTCCCCCCGGAGCCTCTGCCCCCGTCAAGACGCCACAGTCCGGCACCGAAC
>JAFIEC010000156.1 GCA_020832725.1 Paracoccaceae bacterium
CGGCTGCCCCATCCGCTGGGAATCGAGGACAGCCAGCGCTCTGCCTGACGAACCTGAAAGCGGGGCGCGCCCCCGCCGCCGCCCGCCGCCCGCCCTAGACCCGCGGGCAGGTCGCCAGTTGCGCTTCGTACATCGCCGCACGGGCGGCCACCTGATCGGCGATCCGGATCAGCCATGGTTTGGCTGTGTAGGAACGGCGGGCAAAGCCCGTCTGCCCCTCGTGATAGGCAAGGTACTGGTTGCGCGAATCGTTCAGGGGCACGGAGTTGCGCTTGAGCGTCTCGTTCTTGTACCAGCCCATGAAATCTGCGGCATCGGCGAAACGATCCCGCCGCGCGCTCCTGCGGCCGGTGTCGCGTTGATACCATTCCCAGGTGGAATCGATGGCCTGCGAATAGCCGAAGGCAGAGGATTGCCGCCCCATCGGGATCACGCCCAGCGAATAGCGAAAGGGCGTGCGCGCATCGCCCACGAATTTGCTTTCCTGATAGAACGTGGCCATCTGGACCGGGACCGGAACACCCCAGCGCCGTTCGGTCGCCCGCATCGCCCGCATGTAGTGTGGCCGCTCGCGCGCCAGCCCGCAAGCATCGTCAAGGTTGCGCGGGGCACTGAAGTTGCCTCCGCCACACGCCGCCAGCAGCAGCGCTGCTGCCACGATCACCCACCTGCTCATCTGCCTGCCTGCTCTTTGTTTTGCCGCAGTCTAGCGCAAAGCCGGGCAAAGGAAAACGGTGCAGCGTGCCGCAGGGACGCGATGCATCACAACAGGAACGCAATCGTGATGGGCAGGATCGCGACAGAGAGCAGTGTCGAGACCACGACAAGGCCTGCCACGGCACCCGAATCCGCCCCGTATTTTTCGGCCAGAAGATAGGAGGTGACGGCAACCGGCGTCATCATCTGCAGCACCAGCACGGCCAGCGGCACGCCTGACAGGCCCAGCACAAGCCCTGCAGCCAGCGCAGCGCCAAGGCCCAGCACCGCCTTCAGCAGCGACAGCACCACTGCCCGGCCAATACGCGGCGCAGCCAGCCGCGCCATCGACACCCCCAGCGTGATCAGCATCATCGGGATCGCCATCTGGCCGATCAGCTCGATCGCGGATGTCAGCCAGTCGGGCGTCCGCCATCCGTTCCACAGGAACACCCCGCCCAGCAATGTGGCCCATGCGATCGGCTCGCGCAGCACCTTGCCCAGGGCTCCCGCGCCCGAAACCATCCAGATTCCGGCGGTGAAATTGTAGATCGCCATCACCGAGAACACGACGACCGCCGGGCTCAGCCCCGCCTCGCCAAAGGCGAAGATGGCAAGCGGCAGCCCGAGATTGCCCGTGTTCCCAAAGATCAGCGGGGCGAGATAACTGCGCATGTCCAGCCCGGCGAGCCGCAGCAGCACCCAGACGCCGACGCTCATCACCCCATAGGCCAGCGCCGCTGCCACGGCCAGCGCCGAAAGATCCTCCCGCCCCATCTGCGTGTTCATCAGTGCAACGAAGATCAGGCAGGGCACGGCAAGGCTCATGGCCAGCCGGGTCACGAACTCCAGCCGGTACTCGAAACCCAGCCGGACCCAGCCAAATCCCACCGCCGCCAGCAGGAAGACGGGGGCCACGATCCCCGCCACTGTCGCAATCAGTGCCACCGATTGTTTCTCCGCCGTCCCGCGCCGTTTCCGCCCACCCCCGTGGACAGCGCCGCGCACCGCGTTTATGACGAAGCCACAGGGGGAACAACGCGTGTTGCTGGCTCAGGCGAAATATACCATCGGACAGGTCGTCCGGCATCGGAAACATCCGTTCCGGGGCGTGATCTTTGATGTCGATCCCGAATTCTCGAATACCGACGAATGGTGGGAGGCCCTGCCCGAGGATGCGCGGCCGCGCAAGGACCAGCCTTTCTACCACCTGCTGGCCGAGAATGACGACAGCTATTATGTGGCCTACGTCTCCGAGCAGAACCTTGTCCCCGACGAAACCGGAGAGCCGGTGGACCACCCCGAGATACCGAATCTGTTCGAAAGCATCTCGAACGGGCGTTATCGTCTGCAGTCGCATCTGAACTGAGCGAGGCGCAGGGCACGGGTGCTTCTGCCCGTGCTACCAGCCCACCGCGCAGCCGTCCTTGCGCGGGTCCGATGCCGCGCTGAGGACACCGCTGTCGCCATCGATGCGAATGATCTGCGCGCCTCCGATAGGAACCTCCGGCACCACGATCCGGTGGCCCAGCGCCGCCAGTTCCTCGGCCACGCCCGGGCCATGGCCGCGCTCCATCATCAAGGCGCCCCCCTCGGGAAAGCTGCGGGGGGCATCGAGGGCGGATTGCAGGTCCATCCCGTAGTCGACGAGGTTCGACAGGGCCCGGACATGGCCGCAAGGCTGATACGCGCCCCCCATGACGCCGAAGACATGGCTCACGCGTCCGCCCTCGCGCAGCATGGCGGGGATGATCGTATGCATCGGACGCTTGCCGCCACCTGCCTCGTTCGGATGACCCTCCTGCAGAGTGAAGCCAGCGCCGCGGTTCTGGAAGTTGATCCCGAAGCGCGAGGAGGCCAGACCCGAGCCGAAGCTGTGAAAGACCGAATAGATCATCGAAACCGCCATGCGGTCGCGGTCGACGACACAGAGATAAACCGTCTCCCGGTGCACGGCTTCGGCACGCGCCGCAGGTGCCTCCATGGCGCGGGACGGGTCTATAAGCGCCGCAAGGCGCGCACCGGTCTGCGGATCGAGCATGTGGCCCAGCCGGGCCATGTGGTCCGGGTCAGCCAGAAAGCGGTCGCGGGCATCATAGGCCAGCCGCGCGGCCTCGGCCTCCAGATGCAGACGCTGCGCCCCGAAAGGGGCCATCGCGGCAAGATCGAAGCACGCAAGGATATTGGCCATCAGAATTGCCGTGGCACCCTGACCGTTGGGCGGATGCTCCACCAGCTCGACCCCTCGGTATTCGCCCGAGATCGGATCGTGCCAGCTGCAGGCAGTGGCGGCCAGATCGTCCAGGCTGTGGACCCCGCCCAACGCGTTCAGCGAAGCCACCATGTCCTCGGCGACCTCGCCCTCGTAAAAGCCGGCACGGCCCTCGCGGATGATCCGGCGCAGCACCTCGGCCTGGCCCGGAGCGCGAAAGATCGCGCCTTCGGGGGGCGCATGGCCGTCGTGCAGATAGAAGTCGCGCGCCGCCCCCGAGAGCCGAGGCACCGCGCGGGCCCAGTCAAGGGCGGTCCGGGCGGCCACGGGCACACCCTCCTCGGCCATGCGGAGCGCAGGCGCCAGCACCCTCTCCAGACCCAGCTTGCCCCAGTCCTGCGACAGCCTGCAAAAGGCGTCGATCGCCCCGGGCACAGTGACTGCGGTGGCGCTCTCCGTCGGGATGACCTTCGCCCCCTCCGAGCGCAACCGCGCCGACGAAAGCGCGGCAGGGGCCCGGCCCGAGCCGTTGAGCGCGAGGATACGCTCCTCTCCGGGGGGTTTCAGAAGTACAAAGCAATCGCCCCCGATGCCGGTCATCTGCGGCTCGCAGATGCCCAGGCACAGCGCGGCCGCGATGGCGGCATCGACGGCATTCCCCCCGTCGCGCAGGACCGCCACCGCCTCGGCGGCGGCAAGCGGATGCGAGGTGGCACACATTCCGTTCAGCGCATGAACCGCCGAGCGGCCCGGAGTCTGGAAATCGCGCATGTGGCTCCCCTTGATCTGCGCGAAACCCTAGGCAACCGGATCGGAGAGGAAAAGTGGAGATTGGTCTCGGCATCGCGCAACTGGGGTGGGGGCTATTCATGCGCGATGCCGAGGAAGCCGCCTTCGGCAACGCACCCTCTCTCGCCCGTCAATCAGGCATGGATGCGGAGGCATGTAGGCATTTCGGGGGCAGGGCCAGACGACACGCCCGGGGGCACGGATCCGGCGCATGCCTCTCGCTCATCGGCAAGCGCGAGAGCCGCGAGGCGCATCAGGATCGGATGACAGCCGGGGAGTGCAACAGTAGCGCCCGACACGGCAGGACTGGGTGGGGGCTGTTAACCTGCCGTGCCGGGCTGAGCTTTCGCTCGGCTACAATGACGTTTATCGCCCCGCACTGTGGCCGCATCGCGGAAACCCGGAGGTCTTGTCGCGGTGATTGCGCGGCGGGAATGTGGCGGGCCTTGCCAAGCCGTGCCTTCAAGGACAAACTGAAGGGATGAACGTGCACGATCCGGCACAGGGCCACCCGACCACCAGAGGCAATGAGCCCGTCGCCTTTCGGCGCGATGAATTGTCGGACATCCTCGCCATTTACGGGCGTATGGTCGCCGCCGGCGAATGGCGGGACTATGGCATTTCCTGCCTGCCCGAAGTGGCGATCTTCTCGATTTTCCGGCGCACTGCCGAACATCCGCTCTACCGCGTCGAAAAGCGCCCGCGCCTTGCGTCGCGACAGGGGCAATATGCGGTCGTGGGGATGGACGGGCGCATCCTGCGCCGTGGCCACGATCTGCGGCAGGTGCTTCGCGTATTCGACCGCAAGATGATCCGCGCCGTCACCTGACGGGCAGGCCCGATCAGAGCCGTCGCCGCGCGGTCATCCCGCCACCGCCGGCACCGGCGATCCGGGCCTCGGCCGCGGCCAGCGGCGCGGCGTCCCCGGCCCTGGGATGGGCGTTGGCGTGCAGCAGCCTCGTGCCGTCCTCCATCAGGCCCACATGACCGCGCCAGAATACCAGATCGCCCCGAACCAGCGCCTCGCCCGGCTCCAGCATGCGCCCGGCCCCGGACTGCAGATCCGAATCCCGCGGCAGCGCGATCCGGCAGGCATCGAAGGCCAGCCGCACAAGGCCGGAGCAATCAACCCCCAGCACAGTCTCGCCCCCCCAGAGATAGGGAATGCCCCGGAGCATGGCCGCCATGGCCACCGGATCGGACGACGGCGCATCGAGCGGGGCAAGATGCGCCTCGGGAACAAAGCCTGCGCGCCCTGCCAGCCGCGCAAAGCCCGAGGGGCCGGTGCCCTCCACCGCAAGCCGCGCGCCCATCGGCAGCAGGATCGGACGCGGGGCCTTCACCTCGGGCCGGGCATATAGGTGGCTTGCCGTTGTGGCGACGCGATGGGTCGGCACCGGACCTTCTCCGGGGCTGAGCAACGCTGCGGGCAGATAGCCCACATAGCCGTCGCGCCGGGCGCGGGCAAAGACAAACCCGCCCCCCTCGTCAAGCACATCGACCACCTCTCCATGCAGGATCTGGCACGAAAGCCCTCCGCCCGGACGTGCCAGCATGGGCGCAAGTGCGGCCACAACACGCCACGGACGGGGCGCGCGAAAACGCGGCGCCCGGATTCGCCCGCGCAATCCTTCCTCGGCCACCAGACCATTGAAGAACAGGAACCGCGCGTCGCTCATGCCGGGAACAGCGCCGACAATGCGCCGAGAACCGCCCGCGCGCCCTGCCCCAGCCCGCCCTTGGACCGGCCTGGCGCGTCCTTGGCCGACCAGCCGTAAAGATCGAGATGCGCATATCTTCCCGCACCACCGGCAAAGCGGCGCAGGAACAGCGCCGCCGTGATCGCCCCGGCCATGCCGCCCGAAGGCGCATTGTCCAGATCAGCGATCCCCGGCTCGATCATCGGCTCATAGCCGGGCCAGAAGGGCATCCTCCAGACCGGATCGCCCAGCCGCAGGCCCGCCTCGTACAAAGCGGCGGCGGTTGCATCGTCGTCGCAAAAGAGCGCCGGCAGATCGGGCCCGAGCGCCACCCGCGCAGCCCCCGTCAGGGTGGCCATGCTGATCATCAGGTCGGGCGTTTCCTCTGCGGCCAGCGCCAACGCATCGGCCAGCACCAGACGCCCCTCGGCATCGGTGTTGTTGATCTCCACGCTCAGCCCGTTGCGGGCGCGCAGGATGTCGCCCGGGCGCATCGCAGGGGCCGAGACCGCATTCTCCACTGCGGGCACCAGCAGACGCAGGCGCAGATCAAGTCCCAGCGACATGATCACATGGGCCAGCCCCATCGCCGTGGCGGCCCCGCCCATATCCTTTTTCATCAGGCCCATGGACCCGCCCGGCTTGAGGTTCAGCCCCCCCGTATCAAAGCACACACCCTTGCCCACCAGCGTCAGGCGGGGGCCGACGCCGGAACCCCAGCGCAGGTCCAGAAGGCGCGGAGCCTGCGCGGCGGCCCGGCCCACGGCATGGACAAGCGGGAAATTCGCCTCCAGCGGCGCGTCGCCCGCGATCACCTGTGCCTCCGCCCCATGGGCGCGGGCCAGCGCAAGAAAGGCAGCCTCCAGCGCCTCGGGGCCCATGTCACTGGCGGGCGTGTTGATCAGATCGCGGGTCAGCACCTCTCCGGCCGCCATCGCCTCCAGTCGCCGCACGTCAACGCCGTCTGGTGCCACAAGCGTCGCCGTCCCCTTGCCGGAAGCGGTCCGATACCGCTCGAACCGATAGCCCGAGAGCAGCCAGCCAAGGGCCTCGCGCGCCAACTCGTCCCCCCGGGGCAGTTGTGCCAGGGGGTCATCCTCCAGACGGTAGCACCCGGCAGGCAGGCGGGCGGCGGCGCGCGCCAGGGTGAAGCGTTCCCGTTCGCGGGCACGCGCAGAGCCCATGCCCAGAAGAACACGGCCAAGGCCTGCCTCCGGGCCGGGAATCAGGGCAACCTCGCCCGGGCCCGCGCCAAACCCGGTGGCGCGCACCCAGGCCCCTGTCGCCTCGCCCCGGCTCTCCAGCCAGGGCTCCAGCCCCTCTGGTGCCAGCAGCGTCACAGGCGTCGCCCCGCTGTCGGACGGCGCGAAACGGGGGGCGGGGCTTGCCCAGCCGAGGGGCGAAAGGGGAGTGTCCTGCATCATCTTCTCCGTATGGCGGATCACCCTAATGCGGAACAGACAGCCTTGTCATCGGTCCTTGCGCGCCACCTGCCCGGGAATCCCCTCGCGCACAGGCCCTTGCGCTTTGCTTCCCCACGGGTTCAGGTGCGGAACGCCCGGAGACAGAGATGCAATCCGCCAAGCCCCTGCCCGCCTATCTTGTAAAGCGCTATCACGGCTGGCACGCGACCGAATACGCCACCAACAAGGCCTGGTTCCATCACCTCGCCGAAGAGGGGCAGCACCCCCGGGCGATGATCGTGTCGTGCTGCGACAGCCGGGTACATGTCACCTCGATCTTCGGGGCCGACAGCGGCGAGTTCTTCATTCACCGCAACGTTGCCAATCTCGTTCCGCCCTTTTCGCCGGACGGGGACCATCACGGCACATCCGCAGCCGTGGAATACGCCGTGGAAACGTTGCATGTCGCCCATCTCATCGTGATGGGGCATTCCAATTGCGGCGGCGTGCGCGGCTGCCATGCCATGTGCGCGGGCGACGCCCCCCATCTGGAGCAGAGCACCAGCTTTGTGGGGCGGTGGATGGATATCCTGCGCCCCGCCTACAATGACGTGCGGGACCTGCCCGAGGAAGAGGCCCTGCGGGCGATGGAGAAGGCTTCGGTCGTGGTCTCGCTGAACAACCTGTTGTCCTTTCCCTTCGTGCGCATGGCGGTCGAGGGAGACAGGCTGAGCCTGCACGGGCTCTGGCACGATATCGGTAGCGGAGAGCTGGAGGCGCTGGAGGCAGACAGCGGAAAGTTTCGCCCCGTCTGACGCCGCTCAGCCCGCCTCGAACCCGGCCAGTACACCCAGCACGTTGTCCCCGATCTCGACGACCGCATAGCCGCCTTCCATGACGAAGACGCAGCCCAGCCCCAGCGCGGCGATTCCCGCGCCCATGCGCGCGAAATCCTCGGTCCGGAGGCGAAACCGGCTGATCGGGTCACCCTCGTAGGTATCCACCCCCAGCGAGACCACCATCACCTCCGCCCCGAAGGCGGCAATAGCCCCCCGTGCCGTGGCCAGCGCGTCGGCCCATGCGGGCCACTCGGTGCCCAGCGGCAGGGGCAGGTTCAGGTTCGCACCTTCTCCCGCTCCCGTCCCGCGTTCATCCGCATGGCCGAGGAAATAGGGAAACTCGTCGCGCGGGTCGGCATGGATCGAGACCGTGAGCACATCTGCACGCGCCTCGAAGATGGCCTGGGTACCGTTGCCGTGGTGATAATCCACATCGAGGATGGCGACCCGGCCCGCGCCCGCCTGCAGCAATGCCTCGGCGGCAACGGCGGCATTGTTGATATAGCAATACCCTCCCGCAAAGGCGGGCCCGGCATGGTGTCCCGGCGGGCGGGCCAGCGAAAAGGCCGCACGCGCACCGCCCGCCACGATGGCAGCCGCGTCCAGCGCACAATCCTGCGCGGCCCTGACGGCCGCCCATGTTCCCGCGACGAACGGTGCCCCGCCATCAAAGCTGTAATGCCCCAGCAGGCCCTCGATGTCGCGGGGCGGCACATCGGCCCGCAGCCCCGGGCGCGGCCAGATGAAGGGAAGCGCAGGTCCGCTGTTGCCCCGTTCCAGCCACATGTCATGGGCCCGGGCCAGAAATGCCAGATAGGCGGGGTCGTGCACCCGGGCCGCGATCTTCAGGTCATGCGCGCGCGGCACGCGCACCGGCCCGAGGCCCGCCCGTCTGAGGGCTTCGAGAACGAAATCCGCACGCTCGGGCTTTTCGAAGGCAGGCAGGAACGCGCCCGCCACAAGCTCTAGATGCCCCGTATGGCCCCGGTGCAGGGGTGAATGCACGATGTCCATGGTCAGGCACCTCCGTTCAGCGCACCCCTCCTAACGCGGCGCGGGCAGGCGCGAAAGCGGCGCGGTTGCCACGCCGGGCGGGCTGTGGTTCTGTCGGAGCTCCCTGATAGCGGATCCCAAGATGTCCTTGCCTGTACTGCTTTTGAACGGTCCGAACCTCAACCTGCTGGGCCAGCGGGAGCCGGCGCTTTACGGGGCAACGACCCTGCCCGAGATAGAGGCCGAGGCAGTAGCGCTGGGGCGCGATCTGGGGCTGGAGGTTCGCTGCGCGCAATCCAACCACGAAGGCGCGCTGATCGATCTGGTTCAGGAGGCGCGGGGCGTGGCCCGGGCCATAATCATCAATCCCGGCGGCTACAGCCACACATCGGTGGCCCTGCTGGATGCGCTGTCTGCCTTCGAGGGACCGGTGGTGGAGGTCCATATCTCGCAGATCCACCGGCGCGAGTCGTTCCGGCACCGGTCATATGTATCACGGCGCGCGGATGCGGTGATCGCCGGATGCGGCGCGCAGGGCTATGCGCTTGCCCTGCGCCATGTCGCGCACCTGCTGTCGGCCGGATAGCGGCTCAGGCGGCCTTGTGCGTGGCCTCGTCGGTCACGATCGCATAAAGCGCGCTGGGATTGTCCGTCGAACGCAGCTTGGCGCAGATACCGGGATCGCGCAGGGTGCGCGAGACACGGGCCAGCGCCTTGAGGTGGTCCACCCCCGACCCGGCCGGCGCGAACAGCGCAAAGACCAGATCGACAGGCTGCCGGTCCACCGCCTCGAAATCGAGGGGTTTCTCGAGGCGCAGGAACACGCCGCAGACCCGGGTGATGCCGGACACGCGCGCATGGGGAAGGGCCACGCCCTTGCCCACCCCGGTGGGGCCCAGCGCCTCGCGCTCCTGAAGCGCGTTGAGCGCCTCGGAGGCCGACAGCCCGCAGGAGGCTGCAGCAATGTCGGAGATATCCTGAAGCAAACGCTTCTTGCTGGCGACGGAGGTCACGCAGCGCGTCCCTTCCGGGCGGAGTATGTCGGAAATTTGCATCGCGACAGGCTCCTCGGAGAGAGCCGGGGCGGGGAGCCCCGGCGGTTTCAGGGAATTGCTGCAGCCGTCTAACCCATATTGGCGGGGTCGATCCAGCCGATATTTCCATCGGGCCTGCGGTAGACCACGTTGATGCGATCCTGACCCTCGTTGCGGAACACCACCAGCGGTGCCTCGGCAAGTTCCATCTGCATCACGGCCTCGCCCACGGACAGCGAGGGGATCTTGTGCTCCATCTCTGCGATGATGATGGGCTGCAGCCCGTCCTCGGCGCCTGTGGGATCACCTTCGTCCTCGTCGGCAACGCGCAGGATATAGGAAGAGCCGCCAAAGCTCGCCACTGGCTGGGTACGTTCGCGGTGATGGTTCTTCAGCCGGCGCTTGTAGCGGCGCAGCTGCTTTTCCATCTTGTCGGCGCATTTCCCGAAGGCGGCATAGATCTCGGTCGCCCGGGCAGTGGCCTGGCTGGTCAGGCCGGTCGAGAGGTGGATCACGGCCTCGCAGACGTATTCGTGGGCATCGCGGGAGAACACGACAATCGCCTCGGTCGGCCGCTCGGCATATTTCGCCACGACCTCGCCCAGCCCTGACACGACATGCTGGCGCAGGGCATCCCCGATCTCGATGTGCTTGCCGCTGACCTGATACCTCATGCTGTCTCCTTGCTTTCAGACGCGCCCGGGGGCGCGGGGCGATGACACGGGGAGCGTACCCCGCGCCGCGGGCCCGGGCGCGTACCCGGACCTGCAGGTCCATTTGGCGTCAGCGGTGCCTCGGGTGTCAATGGCAGGCCGATCAGTTCATGCTGAAGGACTTGCCCAGATAGACCTGACGCACACCCTCATCGCGCACCACATCGGCGGGGGTACCCGACATCAGGACATGCCCCTCGTGCAGGATATAGGCCCGATCGATGATCCCGAGCGTCTCGCGCACGTTGTGGTCCGTCACCAGCACACCGATGCCGCGTGTCTTGAGCTGGCCCACCAGCGCGCGGATCTCTCCGACCGCAATCGGATCGACGCCCGCGAACGGCTCGTCCAGCAGCACATAGCGCGGATCGGCGGCCAGGCAGCGCGCGATCTCCACCCGGCGCCGCTCGCCGCCCGAAAGCGCCAGCGCCTGTGCGCGCCGCAGATGGCCGATGGAGAATTCGGCCAGCAGCGCGTCAAGCCGCTCCTGCCGGGCATGCCGTCCCGACACATGCAGCTCCAGCACCGCCATGATGTTGTCTTCCACCGACAGGCCGCGAAAGATCGACATCTCCTGTGGCAGATAGCCCATGCCCAACCGGGCCCGGCGATACATCGGCATGGTCGTCACATCCTGCCCGTCCAGATGGACAGAGCCGGTATCGGGCGCGATCAGCCCCGCGATGGAATAGAAACAGGTGGTCTTGCCTGCCCCGTTGGGGCCCAGCAGGGCCACGGCCTCGCCCCGCGCCAACTCCAGGCTCACATCGCGGATGATGGGGCGGCGGCGAAAGCTCTTGCCGATATTGCGCACCTGCAGCCCCTCGCCCCGGGCCGCGATATGCAGCGCCGGCCGGCCGCTGGCAGGCCGCCCATCCGTCATTCGGCGGCCCCCGGCAGAAGGGTGCGGACACGGCCCTCCATCCGGCCGGACCCTGTCGGCAGATCGAGGGTCAGCCGGTCGCCGGCAAGGGTGGATCCCTCCTCGACCAGAAGCACGTTGCCGGTCATCACCACCACACCCGTGGCAAGGGTATAGACCGCGCTGTCCGCCTCGGCCGCAGCCCCCCCTTCCCCCGAGACGAAGACCACGCCGCCTTCGGCCAGCACTTCCTCCAACCGATCCCGGCGCCCGTCCTCGCCGCCATAGAGCGCAAGCAGACGCTCGGCGCTCAGCCGCACCTCGCCCTGCACCAGAAGCACCTCACCGGTGAATTCCACCCGTCCCGCCTCGCGGTCGAGTTCCAGATTGTCGGAGGTGATCTCCACCGGCGCACCCGCGTCACGCTGCATCGCACCAAAGGTGATCGCAGCCCCCTGTGCCGCCATCGCGGATGGAAGCGCTGCCAGAAGCACCGCAGCGAGGGCATGGCGGAGGGAGAAAAGCACGGGCGGATGCCTCATTCAGGAAAACCGTTTCCGGGCTCGTATATCAGCTTCACCCCCCCGGTGAAAACCAGAAGCTGCGCACCCCGCCCCTCGTCGGCTAGACGCACCTCCATGCCACCCGCGCTGAGCCGACCTTCGGGGCCGTCCACCTCCACCGCACCGGTACTGACAAGTTCCAGACGGTCCAGAGCCGCAGAAAGCCCCGATGTGACCAGACGGTGCCCGGTCTCGCTATGCAGCACCACACCACCGCCCAGCTCCGCCCGCTCTGCGCCTGCCTCGATCATGGCCTCCGCCGCCTCCAGCTCCAGCCGCTGCCCACCCCGGCCCAGCACCACGCCCGAGAGGCCGAAGGCGCGGAAGGCACCGGTCTCGGCATCGAGGGGCCTTGCCTCTTCGGCGCGCAACTCGATGGCGGTGCCATCCTCGGCCACAAGCGAGATCCGCGGCTGCGCGATGCGTTCATCGCGAAGCATCTCGGCCCGATCCGCGGGGCTGAACACCTCGTTGCGCAGCGGGTCGCCGGTGCGGGGGAACAGGAACAGGCTCGACAGCAGGCCAAGCGCCAGCAGCGGCAGGACGATGCGCGACCAGGCGACAAGACGGGCGTAGATGTCGGCGGGCAGCGCCACCGCCCTAGACCACGCCGGCCCGCAGGCAATCGTGGATATGCAGGATGCCAAGCGCCTCCGACCCGCCCCGGGCGACGACGAACAGGCAAGTGATCTTTCGTGCCTGCATTTCGGCCAGTGCCTCCTCGGCAAGCGCTTCGGGGGCGATGGTGCGCGGCGCGCGCGTCATGACCTCGCCTGCGCGCCGCTCCAGCAACCCATCCATATGGCGCCGCAGGTCGCCGTCGGTGATCACCCCGGCAAGCCGCCCCGCGCGATCGCGCACACCAACCACGCCAAAGCCCTTGCGGCTGATCTCCAGCAGCGCATCCGCCATGGGCGCGCCCTCCTCGATCAGGGGCAGGTCGGCGGGCCCGTGCATCAGGTCGGAAACCCGCGCCAGCCGCGCCCCCAGTCGCCCGCCCGGGTGAAAGTCGCGGAAGTTGTCGGGTGTGAAGGCCCGGCTCTCCATCAGGGCGACCGCCAGGGGGGCGCCCAGCGCCAGCGTCATGGTGGTCGAGGTGGTCGGCACGACCCCGGTTTCGCAGGCTTCGGGCACCTTCGGCAGCACAAGGCCCACGTCGGCGCTGCGGATCAATGTGCTGTCGGCCCGCCCTGCAACCGCAATCAGCGGGATCGAGAAGCGCCGCGTATAGGCGATGATATCGGCCAATTCGGGCGTCTCGCCCGAATTGGACAGCACCAGCGCCACATCCCCGAGCGCCACCATGCCAAGGTCACCATGGCTCGCCTCGGCAGGATGCACGAAATGCGCGGGCGTGCCGGTGGAGGCAAGCGTCGCCGCGATCTTGCGACCGATATGGCCCGACTTGCCCATGCCCGAGACGATCACCCGTCCGCGGGCTGAAAGGATGATCTCCACCGCGAGGGGAAAGTCAGCGCCCAGCGCGCCCGACAGGGCCGTCAGCGCCTCTGCCTCGCGGCCGATCACCCGTCGGGCGATCTCCAGCAATGCGGTGGGGTCAGGGCGGAT
>JAFIEC010000157.1 GCA_020832725.1 Paracoccaceae bacterium
ATCCGCCCACGGCGATCCACAGCCCATGCCGCGCCGCCACCGCGCGGAAGCGCTCCATCAGCGGGCCGTCCAGCGGTTCCATCACCCGCGGGCGGTCGCGGTCCGGGCCCATCCAGGCCACGTTCTCCGGCAAAGCCAGCAGCCGACACCCCTCTGCCACAGCCCGCTCCGCGAGCCGCGTCACCGCCGCCAGATTCTCCACCACGTCCGCCCGGCTCGTCAGCTGAGCCGCGGCCACCCGCAGCAGTCCACGACTCATGCCCCATCCACCATCCGACGGAACTGCTGAAACGCCGCCACGGCGTCGTGGGGCCCCGGGCCTGCCTCAGGATGATGCTGCAGGCTGAACGCCCGCAGGTCGGGCAGGGACATGCCCTCGACCGTCCCGTCGTTGAGATTCACGTACGTGATCTCGACCGGCGTCGTCCTGGCGTCCCCCGACGACTCGCCCAGACCTTCCACCGCGTAGCCGTGGTTCTGACTCGTGATCTGCACCCGCCCCGTCGAGAGTTCCTTGACCGGCTGATTCGGTCCCCGGTGTCCGTACTTCAGCTTGAATGTGCGCCCGCCCACAGCCTGCGCCATGATCTGGTGCCCGAAGCAGATGCCGACGACGGGCCGGCCCGCGTCCAGTGCCGCGCGCAGGAAGTCCTCCAGCGGCGGGATCCACGGATGATCCTCGTAGACACCATGCCGCGAGCCGGTGATGAGCCAGCCATCCGCCGCGCAGGGGCTGTCGGGAAAGACCCCGTCCACCACGTTCCAGCAGCGGGTCTCCAGCCCCTCGGGCGCGAGAAGCCGGGCGAACATGTCCTCGTAGTCGCCGGCATGGGCCCGAACCGGTTCGGGCGCGTGGCCGGTCTGCAGAATGCCGATCTGCATCGGAAACTCTCTTGTGTGATGCCAGAGCCTAGACCGGGGTCCGACAGCCCGCAAGGGGTGGCCGGCGGCACGCGCGCGGCTAGACCGTGTCGAGATAGGTCGCGAATTCGAAATCCGTCCATCGCTGCTCGAAACGGCGCAGCTCCTGACGCTTGCACAGCTCGAGGTTGCGCACCAGCGGACGCGCGAAGATACGCGCGATGGCGGGGCTGCTGGCAAAGAGATCGATCGCATCCTCCCAGAAGACGGGCAGCCGATCTAGCCCCTGTTCATAGGCGTTGCCGGTGATCGGCGCGGGCGGCTCCGCGCCCCGCTCGATCCCGTCGAGGGCCGCGCCCAGCACACCGGCCAGCACCAGATAGGGGTTGGCGTCGCCGCCCGCGACCCGATGCTCGATCCGCCGGGCATCGGAGGCACCGCCCGGAATGCGCAGTGCAGCGGTGCGGTTCTCGTAGCCCCAGCAGATCGACACAGGGGCATGGGCATCGGGGGCCATGCGGCGATAGCTGTTCATGTGCGGCGCGAACAGCAGGGTCGAGGCCCGCATCGCCTCAAGGCAGCCCGCCACTGCGGCCCGCATCACCGCCGAACCCTCGGTCGCGCCATTGTCGAACACGTTGCGACCCTCGGCGTCGAGCACCGAGAAATGGATATGCAGCCCGTTGCCAGCCTGATCCTCGTACGGCTTGGCCATGAAGGTGGCGGCCATGCCGTGGCTGCGGGCGAAACCCCGGGTCGCCTGCTTGAACAGCCACGCATCATCTGCGGCCTTCATGGCGTCGGGGCCGTGGGCGAGGCTCACCTCGAACTGGCCCACCCCGCTTTCCGAGATTGCGCTGTCGAGGGGAATGTCCATCGCCTCGCAGGCGTCATAGAGGTCGGTGAAGAAGGTGTCGAACATATCCAGCCCCGACAGCGCCAGCACATCGCGCGCCTCCATCCGGCGGCTGGAGTCGCGTTTCATCGGCGGGGCGGGGCGCGGTTCGCTGTCGTCGCAAAGATAGAACTCAAGCTCCAGCGCGACCACGGGTCGCCAGCCGCGCGCGGCATAGCGCTCCACCACCCGTGCCAGCGCACGGCGCGGGTCACCCTCGAAGGGCGCCCCCCCTTCCTCGTGCATCCACAACGGCAGCAGCGCCGAGGGTGCGGACAACCACGGCAGGGGCACCAGCCCGCGCTCGGTGGGGCGCAGGACCCCGTCGGCATCACCACTGGCAAAGACCAGCGGGCTGTTCTCGATGTCGTCGCCCCAGATATCCACGTTCAGCGCCGAGAGCGGCATCCGCGCACCCTCTCTCAGCGCCTTGCGGCACTGAACCACGGGCACCCTCTTGCCCCGTGGCTGGCCGTTGAGGTCGGCCACTGCAAGGCGCACGCTGCGGATGTCGGGATGGGCGTCGAGCCAGTCGTCCTGTGGGCTGTTCACGTCTGCCTCGGATATGATGGAAGCGCAGTTTCCGCCCATGCCCGCGTGCCGTCAAGCCGGTGCGCGCGCCTATTGCCCCGGAGGCCTGCGGCTGTGAAACAGCGCCAGCATGATCCCGAGGGCCCCCACCAGAAGCGAACCCAGCACCACCCCGAGCCGGGCCCCGTGGTCGAGGAATTCGCGCGAATGGTCAAGGTAATCTACCAGCGCGGCCGAGGTCGAGACGAAGGAGAAGGCGGTGAAGGCAAGCCCGATCAGCGTGACCAGCCGCGAGAAACGGTCGGCTTCGCGCTGCCTGCGCGCCTGGATCGCCAGCTGCAGGGTCTCGAAATCCCGTGCCAGCGCGGTCTTGCCGTCGTCCAGCCGGTGATAGGCTTCGCCCTCGCGGTAGAGCGTGCGAAACAGCCCGTCCATCGCCGTGATCCGGGCCTCGGTCTCGGACAGGCGGGCGCGGATCGCCACCAGATAATCGAAGATGGTGGCCAGATCGGCATCCCGGCTGCGCGCCAGAAAGGCCGACAGGCTTCGCGCGAGGCGGGTGATGTTGGTGTCGGCCACATCCAGCATGGTGCGCAGCTCCAGCGTGACGGTGGCGGCATCGAGGATGTCGCACAGCATGTCATCGTCCGGAATGGCAGGGCCGACCTGCCAGGCGTGGTCACCGTCGTCACTGGGAAAGGCATGGCTGGCCAGATCAAGCGGTGCCCCACCGCCGATCGAACCCGTGGCAGCGCCGCGCGCGCCGGAGTCCCATCCGGTGATCGCGGCCGCCTCGGGCGGGCCCATCAGATGCGTGGAGACCCAGCCGCGCCAGGCCGCATGTTCGTCGAACGCCTCCTCGAGGCTTGCTCCTGGGCCAAGCGCAAGCGAGTCGAGCGGAAAGGGCCCCGTCTCGCGGATGACCCGCGCCCTTGTCAGCGCCCCATGCAGCGCGCGCACGAAGGGGGCGTGCCGCTCGGAGAGCCGCACCAGTGCGGTGCCCATCTCTGCCCGGTCGGCGGGCGTGATCGGCCCTGATGGCCGAAGTGCCATGACGTAGAACAGCTTCAGCACCCCGTTCGGATGAAGCCGTGCGCGCAGCGCCGGGGCGTCGCCTGTAGCCGCCTCCATCCCGGGCAGGCGCAAGGTGTCGGCGGGAGACAGATGCAGGTCGATCACCTGGTGGTGGGTGTAGACAAGCGGCTGCGTGGCACCCCGCGCCTCTATCGTCAGGTTCAGCGCGCCCAGCCGCACCTTGAGGGTGCGGTGCTCTCCGGGGGGCAGGCGCAACTCCAGCCCCGAGCCGATGCTGACCGTCTTGACCGCGACCAGCCGCAGCGATGGCTGCCCGCTCATGCCCCGCGCGCCTGCACCCGCTGCCGGGCATGGGCGCTGTCGCGGTCGGCCATGCCGAGCAGATGGGCAAGCAGGCGCATCTTGCCGTCTTCCTCGGCGTGGCGGACCCCATCGGCCAGCGCGACGGCCCAGAGGGCCTCCAGTACCCAGCCGCGCTCCTCATGCGGAACGACGGCCTTGACCGCGCGGGTAAAGCGCACGGTGTCGGGGGCTGCGGCCTCTTCCTCCTCGGCCTGCATGCGCAGGGCCCGGGCGGCGGCGGCGTCAAGCACGTAATGGGTGGACAGTTCCGCCTCGATCACGGTGATCTCCTCGGGCCGGTAGACCCCGTCGGCCCTGGCCATCCGTACCAGCAGCGTCGCCATGGCCAGCCGCGCCTCCTCCTCGGGAAGGGCCGCGGGCGGGGACGGGGCGAACAGGCTGGAGATCAGACGCACGACCATGGCGCGGGACCTAGCACGGAGGCAGGGGGGCGGAAAGGTTTCACAGGCCCGCAGGGTCGGCGAAGTAATCCTCGTCCACGCTTTTCACCGCATAGACGCGGCGCGCACGAACGCCGACACCATGCAGGATCATCATGCGGGCGAGTTCCCGGCCATTGATGAGAACAATGCGGTGCTGCACCTTGGTCAGGTATGCCCGAGCCTCTCCCGAAAAATCGGATGTGGTGACGAACACGCCCTTCGTCGCACCTTCTCCGGTCAGGGAGCCGACGAATTGCTGTATCGCGGGCCGACTGATCCTGTTCTCGGCAGCATATCGCTTGGCCTGAATATAAACGGCATCAAGTCCGAGGGCGTCTCCGTGGATGATCCCGTCGATCCCGCCGTCACCCGTTGCCTTGGTGGTCATGCGTTTGCCAACGTCGCCGCTGCCGTAGCCCATCGCTCCGAGCAGGTCGAGGATGAGCTGCTCGAACCGAACCGGATCCATCTCCTGCATCAATGACAGAAGCTCATCGGCGAGCGCGTTGTTCAACAACTCGTGGGCCTCTTCAATCCTTGCTTCGGGTGTGGTTTCGTCGACCGATATCGCCGCATGAGGACCGCCAGGAAGCGGTTCGGGTTGGTCTATCCGCAGATTAGAGCGCGATATCCACTCACGAAACTGCGGAAAGCCAAGCAGGGTCTCCTTGTCGATCCGTTTCGGCTGCGTGGCCAGCAGAGCGCGCCCTTCGTTCGTCAACTCGTAGTGACCACGCCGGATCGGGCGCACCAGACCCGCTTGAGACATGTAGTTGCGCGCCCAATGCGCCCTGTTGGCCAGAACCGTCTGCTTGCCGCTGGGCAGCAGCGCGCCTGCCTCTTCGGGGGAGATGGAGAATTCATCGATCAGGGAGGGCAAACAGCGCGGTATTGTCTCGTGGCCGGAGGCAATGAGCCTGAGGACCGGCAGCATCAGCGTCTGAAAATCAGGAACTGCCATCGCTCTGCTCCTGTTCACGCCCGCCGAGCCGACATGTCGGCGATCCCCAGCGCCTCGAGGGCGCGGGTGGCGATGTCGGGGGCGCTCAGGCGGGCGACCTCGTACATCCGGGCGGGGCTGGCCTGGTCGATGAAGATGTCGGGCAGGACCATCATGCGGAAGCGCAGGCCCGCGTCGAAGACACCTCTCTCCGCGAAAAGCTGCGCCACATGGGCCCCAAAGCCGCCCACCGCGCCTTCCTCGATGGTGATCAGCGCCTCGTGCTCCCGGGCAAGGCGCAGCAGCAGCTCGGCATCCAGGGGCTTGGCAAAGCGGGCGTCGACGACCGTGGCCGTGACCCCCCGCTCGGCCAGAAGGTCGGCGGCCCGCAGGGTTTCCGCAAGGCGCGTCCCGTAGGAGACAAGCGCCACGCGCCCGCCCTCGCGCAGCAGCCGGCCGCGCCCGATCTCAAGCGCCTTGCCGCGCGCCGGCAATTCCACGCCCACCCCCTCGCCCCTCGGATAGCGAAAGGCGATGGGCCCCTCGTCATGGGCGGCGGCGGTGGCGACCATGTGGACAAGCTCGGCCTCGTCGGCGGCGGCCATGACGGTAAAGCCCGGCAGATTCGCGAGATAAGCGATGTCGTATGCCCCGGCATGGGTCGCGCCATCGGCCCCCACCAGCCCCGCGCGGTCGATGGCGAAACGCACCGGCAGGCGCTGGATCGCCACATCATGCACCACCTGATCATAGCCGCGCTGCAGGAAGGTCGAAT
>JAFIEC010000163.1 GCA_020832725.1 Paracoccaceae bacterium
GGCCATGCGCTCGAGGATCTGGCCGTCGCCTGGCTGCGCGGCGCGGGCTTCGACCTCTACACCCGAAAGGGCAACCGGCCCGAGGGCGGCCAGTTCGGCTTCTCGGTCGCGGGCGGACGCATCCGCGGTCATGTCGACGGCATCATCGCGGCCGGGCCCGAAGGCTTCGATCTGGCCGTTCCCGCACTCTGGGAATGCAAGACGATGAACGCGAAGAACTGGCGCGCCTGCGTCAAGGACGGCGTGACCAAGTCGAAGCCGGTCTACGCCGCCCAGATCGCACTCTACCAGGCCTACATGGAAGGGACGGTCCCCGGCATCTCGGCCGCGCCCGCGCTCTTCACCGCGATCAACAAGGACACGGCCGAGATGCACCACGAACTGGTGCCCTTCGACGCCGATCTCGCGCAGCGCATGTCCGACCGGGGCGTGCGGATCCTGCAGGCGAGCGATGCGGGCGAGTTGCTGCCGCGCGTCGCCACCACGCCCGACTTCTTCGAGTGCCGCTTCTGCCCGTGGTCCGAGCGTTGCTGGAGGCTTCTCGCATGAGCGACGATGGCATCCTGCATTTCAACCCGTGGATGGACTTCAACGATGGGCCGCCGTCCGAGAACCCGTTCGGCTGCGACCCCGACCCCGAGCAGATCGCCGTCTTCCTCGATGCCGTGTTCAGCTGGTGCGAGGAGCTGATCCCGCTCCGCGGCTTCGTCGACAAGGGTCAGGGCCGAGACGGCAAGCCGCACAACATCTGGATCCCGGCCGACGACACCGCGCCCGAGAAACTCGCAACCTTCGCCGGATGGGCGAACCGCGAAGGCGCCGCCGTTTATGTCATCCCCGGCACGGTCGAGGAGCAGGGTCAGGCGCGGGCAGCCGATGTCCAACAGATGCAGGCCATCGTGGTCGATCTCGACGCGGGCGACATCCCGGCGAAGCTGGACCATGTCACCCGGCACCTCGGCGCGCCCACGCTGATCATCGAAAGCGGCGGGCGCACGCCCGAGGGCGCCGCGAAGCTCCATGTCTGGTGGAAACTGACCGAACCCGCAGAGGGCGAGGATCTGGCCACCCTCTGCCGCCTGCGCGGCGAGATCGCCGTGAAGGTCGGCGGCGACACGCATTTCCGCTCGGCGCACCAGCCGATCCGGGTGCCCGGCACGGTCTATCACAAGCACGGCCACCAGCGCCTCGTGCAGATCCGCGAGCACCGCGACGTCGCGGCCGACCTTGCAGATTGCGCCGAACAGGGCGCCGAGAAGCCGCCGCTGCCAGGCGTAGGTTTCGCCAGCGACGTGGCCACCCCCGCATCGAAGCCCGGCATCGACGCGGGGCTCACCACGCCGGTGCGCGAAGGCGCGGTGGACGACTGGTCCCGCTTCGAGGGGGCCAGCGCCGCCATCGGCCATTACGTGCGCCTCGTCCACGAGGGCCGCCTCGACCCGTTCGCGGGCTGGGAAGCGATCTGCGGCTACAACGCCGCCATGCTGCGCCCGTCCTGGCCGCTCGATCGGCTGATGGCTGAGTCCGAACGGCTCTGGACGCTGCATGTGAAGCGCAACGGTCCCCCGCTCCTGCGCACAGCCCGTGTCGACGCCCCGGCCGGCCCGCTGCTGACCTTCAGCCTAGGCGCTCTCCTCGACGACACCAGTCCGATGCCCGAGGACATCATCGGCCCCCGCGTGCTGACACCTGGCGGGCTCCTGGTGCTGGGCGGCGCGCCCAAGGTCGGCAAGAGCGACTTCCTGATCTGCTGGCTCGTGCACATGGCGGCAGGCGTGCCGTTCCTCGGGTTCACGCCGCCCCGGCCGCTGCGCGTGTTCTACCTGCAGGCCGAGATCCAGTATCACTACCTTCGCGAGCGCATGCAGCAGATCGCGCTGCCCGCCACCGTGATCGCCGCCGCGCGCGACACCTTCATCGCCACACCGAAGCTGAAGCTGCTGCTCGACGCGGAGGGCGTCGCCCGCGTGGCCGAGGCGATCCGGGCCGCATTCGCCGACGCGCCGCCCGACATCCTCGTCATCGACCCGATCCGCAACCTCTTCGATGGCGGCCCCGAGGGTGGTGGCGAGAACGACAACACCGCCATGATGTTCTTCCTGAAGGACCGGGTGGAGCTTCTCCGCGATGCCGTCAATCCGGACGCGGGCGTCATCCTCGCCCATCACACCCGCAAGGCCAGCAAGCACCAGGTCAAGGACGATCCCTTCCTCGCGCTCTCCGGCGCCAGCGCCCTGCGCGGCTTCTACACCTCGGGGCTGCTCATGCACCGGCCTGACGAGGACAGCAGCGTCCGCAGGCTGGAGATCGAGCTGCGCAATGGCCCCGCGCTGCCGGGCAAGCTGATCGACAAGGTGAAAGGCGAATGGGTCGAGTTGAACCCGCTGAACGAGCGCCTGGTGCGCAAGGAGGTCGGCGCAAAACTTGATGCCGAGCGGCTGCGCAAGCACGACGTCATCCTCGGCATGCTGCTGGATGAGGCGTTGAGCGAGCGCCTCTACACCGCCATGCAGTTCGCCGAGACCTTCGAGAATCGGGGCGGGCTGGGCAGCAAGCACACGATCCGCGAGCGCCTCAGTGTGCTGGCGACCAAGGGCTTCGTGAAGTTCCTGCGCGACCCCTCGGGGTTCGGCTTCCCCGTCACCCGGTCACGGTTCGGGTATCTCTGCGTCGAGGGCATGCAGTTCGGCGCGCCCGTCGAGGAGGTCGATCCAGACACCGGCGAGGTCACCACAACCGCCCGCCCGGTCCTACCCAGCCACTTCAAATGCCCCCAATCCGGGCTCTGCCTGCAGGTCGAAAACCCCGCCGTCTGGGTCTACCCGGAGGGGCTGGAGGACGACCTAACTCATATGAGTGAGGCCTGACTCATATGACAGCGCCAACTGTGCACTCAATAAAATCAACGGGTTACGGACAAATAAGAGTTAGGTCACTAACTCATGCCGGAAGACTTCATGAAGTCTTATTCCACAATGATTTCCGTCACTTGAACACCTCGGAACAGTTAGGTGTCAAACCCCCATACTACGTATGGGAGGGCCACCCCACAGGGTTGGCCACTCCTCCCATACTTCCGGGCCAGCCGCGCGCGCCGCCGTGACGCTCCCTTGCGCCTCCCGATCCGACGACGGCGGCCCCGTACCGCCAAGCACCAGACCGCCGTCGTCTTCCACCACCACAGGCCACCGGCAAAGGAGACCCATTATGGCTCAGCCGACTCTGATCCCGAATTGCGACGGCGCAAGGTTTGAATCGCAGCCTCTCGACACGCCCCGCAACCGCTGCATCCTCGCGCTCGACCTCGGCACC
The DNA here is from genome assembly GCA_020832725.1 of Paracoccaceae bacterium. GTDB lineage: Bacteria > Pseudomonadota > Alphaproteobacteria > Rhodobacterales > Rhodobacteraceae > JAFIEC01. The sequence goes on from JAFIEC010000163.1 coordinate 3,313, forward strand.
TCGACCGGCTGGGCGATC
>JAFIEC010000165.1 GCA_020832725.1 Paracoccaceae bacterium
TCGGCCTCGGGCACACCCGCGTCGTAGGCCGCCCTGATCTGCCAGGCCAAACCATCCCAGGCCCCATTGCACACCTGCACCGCACAGGCCGCCATATGCACCAGCCGCGCCTCTGCCCCCTGCCCCGCATCCACGACCGAGCGGCGCCATTCGGCCTCGAGGTCGAGTTCGGGGAAATGCGCCGCCCAGTGATCCTTGACGAAGCGAAACGCGCGAAATCCGCAGACCGTGGCCGTGAGCGACAGCACCGCCCTCGTCTCGGCCTGCGTTCCGCCGGCGGCCCTGAATTTCGGAATATGGTGGGTAGCGATCGCCTCGTCGGTGGCAATCAGGATGGCCAGCCAGACGAATTCGCGATCATGATGCGACAGTACCCGGTCAGCGAGGGCCAGTGCCGTATAGGCCGCATCATAGGCCTGAAGCAGATCCGGCGCGGTCAGCGCCATCAGCCCGTGATGGGGCAACAGGTAGCCGCGCTTGGCGCGCACCTCCTCCAGCCGGGCCGCAAGGTCATGAGGCGTGGTCAAGCTCCGGCTCCTTCCGGCTGAGACCCAGATCGGTCGCGATGAACTCGGCCGCGCGGGCCCCTATCATCATGCTGGGCGCATGGGTGTTGCAACCGGGCATGGCCGGCATGACCGAGGCATCCGCCACCCGCAGCCCCTCCACCCCGTGCACTCGCAGACGGCTGTCGGTCACGGCCATCGCATCAATGCCCATGCGGCAGGTACCGACCGGATGGAACACCGTGTCTGCGTTGGCGCGGATCCACGCATCGAGATCGGCATCGCTCTGCCGCGCATGGCCGGGGGCACGCTCGGCCCCCCGCCAGCGGTCAAAAGGCGCCTGGGCGAAGATGTCGCGCAGCGCCCGGACACCCGCGCGCAGCATCGCGATATCGACAGGCGCCGAGAGGTAATTCCCGCGAATGAGAGGGGCCAGCAGCGGATCGCCAGAGCGCAGGGCGACCTCGCCCCGGCTTTCTGGGCGAAGCTGGTAGATATTGGCAAAGAACCCGTGCCCCGCCCCGGGCCGACCCCGCGAGAAGGGCATCCTGACTGCGGCGGTCGACAGCCCCGGCAGGAAATGCGCCTGCAGATCCGGCTCGGAGCGCGACGGATCGGAGCGCAGGAACGCCCCCACCTCCAGCGGAAAGCGGGCGGCGGGGCCGGTCCCCGAGACAAGCGCCTGTCCGAGCGCGAGGGCCGCGCGGTCCGCGCGCAGCAGCGCATGCAGGGTTATCGGCTCGGTGCAATCGTGCTCCACCCGCACGAGAAGATGATCCTGCAGGTTCTGTCCCACGCCGGGCAGATCGGTCCGCACCTCTATGTCATGCGCGCGCAGGGCCTCGGCCGGGCCGATACCGGAGAGCATCAGGATCTGGGGCGTGTTCACAGTGCCCGCCGACAGCACCACCTCATGGGCGGCATGCACCTGCAACCGCCTGCCGCCAAGCGCCACCTCCACCCCTTTGGCGCGGCCCCGCTCCAGCATCAGGCCCAGAACATGCCCGCCGGTCAGAACCTGCAGGTTCGCCCGCCCGCGCAACGGGGCCAGATAGGCATTGGCCGCGCTGACACGGCGTCCGCCAGAAATGGTGAAATCATACTGCCCCACGCCCTCGGGTGCGGGGCCGTTGAAATCCTCGGCAAGCGGATGTCCTGCGGCCTGCCCGGCCTCGAGGAACGCCTGTGACAAAGGGTGCAGACGCTCCAGCCGCGTTACCGGCTGGGGGCCGGAACCGCCGTGCCACGGGCTGTCACCCCGCCAGTAGCATTCGATCGCGCGATAGGCAGGCAGCACCTTTTCCCATGTCCAGTCAGGCAGGCCGCGTTGCGCCCAACCGTCATAGTCGGACGGCGTGCCGCGCGTCCAGACCATGCCGTTGATCGCCGACGAGCCCCCCAGAACCTTGCCGCGCGGCCAGAACAGCCGACGATTGTTCAGGCCGGGCTCGGGTTCGGAATGGTAGAACCAGTTGGCATGCCGCCCACGCAGAAGGACCCCCGTCATCAGTGGCACCCGCAGAAGCGGGTTCCAGTCCCGCCCCCCCGCCTCGATCAGCAGCACCCGGCAGGCGGGATCGCGGGCCAGCGTGCCAGCAAGCACCGCGCCCGCGGAACCGGCCCCCACGACGACGACATCTGCCGCGAAGCGCTCTGTCATCATCCCGCCTGCAAGGTGCGGGCCACGCGATCGTGCAAGGCGCGGGCCACGCGATGGGCATCATGCATCGCCTCGAGCAGGCTGCGCGGCGCTGCGGCGTCACCCACAGGCCGCACGTCGCAGCCAACGTCCTCCAGCGCGGATTGCAGCGCAAAGGCCCCCTCGCCCCGGCCTGCGTGAAAGATCGTCGAGAAGGGACCGAGGCGGAGCGTTTCCGGCGCGTGGCGGTTGCGGCACAGGAGGCGTCCGTCCGCCTCTGCCTCCAGCGGCACCATGCCCGGCCGCATCGCGACCCCAAGGCCCGCCAGACGTTCCAGCGCGGTCATGCGCGAATAGACGGTGACCGCCCACAACGGCCCGTCGGGACGGCTGATGATGCTGACCCGCGCCCCGGCCCGTGCCAGCGTCTCGGCGGCTGTCAGCGTGGCCCAGCCGCCCGCTTCGTCCCAGATCGCGCCCTCGTCCCCCGCCTGCCCGGCCTCGGGGGACAGTGCCGCGATGACCGGGCGCAGACGTGCGCCCTTGAGGCTGGGGGCGACGGCCACCGGTCCGGTGGCCAGGATGACGCAATCCGCCCCGTGGGACACAACCGACTCCACGTCGGCGTCGCGCCCCATCTCGATGCGCGCGCCGGAGTGAGTCACCTGCCGCACCAGCCAGTCGCGCATCCTGTGAAGATCGCCCCGGCCCGCGCCGGTACCCGCCACCACAAGCTGCCCGCCCAGCGTGTCCGAGCGCTCCCACAGGGTGACGTCATGCCCGGCAAGTGCCGCAAGCCGCGCCGCCTCCAGCCCTGCGGGGCCACCTCCCAGGACCAGCACCCGGCGCGGGTCGGCCACCGGGGCCGGGCGTTCGGGCCATGAGGCCTCGCGCCCCACCCTCGGGTTCATCATGCAGGTGATGGGGCGGTGGAGCGCCACCTGTTCGAGGCAGAAATTGTTGGCCACACATGGGCGGATGTCGTCCTCCCGCCCGGCCCGCGCCTTTTCGAGCAGGGCCGGATCCGCCATCTGGGCGCGATTCATCCCGACCATGTCGAGGCCCCGCGCGAGTGCCGCTTCGGCATGTTCCAGCCGCGCATAGCGGTTGGCGGTGAGCAGCGGCATCGCGCCAATGACCTCGCGCAGGCGCAGGGTCTGTTCCAGAAAGGGATGCGGTGGCGCGCTCATGTCGGCGACGTGATGGCCGATGGAGGGCACCTGATATGCCGCCACCGAGGCATTCACGAAGGCCACGCCCGGCACCGCCGACGCCGCCCCGGCAACCCGGAGCTGGTCCTCCTCGCTCAGCCCCTCGCCCTCGGGCATCAGGTCGGCCACGCTCAGGCGCACGCCCACAGGCACGCGTTCGCCCACGGCCGCGATCACGGCCGCGAGCACTTCCAGCGGATAGCGCATGCGGTTCTCGAGGCTGCCTCCCCACGCGTCGGTGCGCCGGTTGGCACCGGGCGACAGGAACTGGTGCAGCAGGTGGCCATGGCCCAGATGTACCTCCATGCCCTCGAAACCCGCCTCCACCGCCAGCTGGGCCGCCTCGACATAGGCGGCGCGAACGGCATCCATCTCGCGCCGCGTCATGGCATGGGGCATCTCACCCCCCGCGACCCAGGGCACCGCCGAGGGACCCCATGCGGGCAGACGGTCCACCGCATTCTCGCCGTGGCGACCGGCGTGGGTGATCTGGACAAAGATGCGGGCGCCTTCGCGCCGGACGGCCTCGACCATCGCGCGCAGGCCCGGAAGGGCCTCCCGATCCGACCCGGAGAGCCCGCCGGAGCGTCCCAGCGACGTGCGATGCACGCGCAGCGGCTCGACGATGACAAGGCCCGCCCCGCCGCGCGCCCGCTCGGCCAGATAGGCGGCGTGCTCGGGTGTCGGCAGGAAATCGCGCGCGAAATTGGTCGTGTGCGCCGGAAGGAAGATGCGGTTGCGGATCTCCACGCCGCCAAGCGTGAAGGGACGGAACACATGGGGATAGCGGGTGTCTGTCATGGGCCCTCAGAGCGTTGCAGTGCCGGCGGGCAGGCGCTCACCGGTCTCGCGGTCCACCAGGTGCAGTTCCACGTACACCTTGCCGGTACCGCCGTGATCGAGCCCCGTGTCAAAGCAATCGAAATTGCGGTAGCGCGCACTGATCGGGTGCAGCCCCTCGGCAGCCCTGTCCTGCGCCAGCAGCAGCGCAGGCTGAAGCCGGGCGATGATGCCGAGGCACAGGTTGGCCGAGGACCGCTCCGGGTCGAGCCGGCCCTTGAGGTCGAAGACAAAGGTCTCGCCCTCGCGGATATGGTTGGCACAAAAGAAGGCGTGGGTGACCGTGGCCACGATGTCATGACGCGCGGGATCCGGGGTGAAGGTGGCACTCATGCCTCGGGCTCCTCTTCGACAAGGCCAAGCATCCGGGCCGTTACGGGTTCATGCGTGTCGCTGCGCCGCATATGCACCTTGCACAAGGCCTTGGAGGCACCCTCGTCCGGGCCGGTCATGGGACATTCATGATAGCGCCAGATGCAGGTGAGCGGATTGAGCCCTTCGGCAGCGCGGTCGAAGGTCATGTAGAAGATCGACAGGACAGGCGACATCAGATGCACGCAGAGCGGTGCGTCCGACAGGGCGGGCTTCACCTTGTGTCGCATGTCGAAGACGATCTGCTGTCCTTCCCGGACCCCGCAGCCACATCCGCCGGGAGAAGAGGTGACGGTGACCACGATCTCGAAATCGTCCAGCCATGTATGGCCAAGGTGCCGGCGCGCCGAGAACAGGTTCTTGGCTTCGGGCGACATGCGGGCGAGGTCGTCCTCGGTCAGGCCCAACGCGCGGCGAAGCTGCTCCTTCATCTCGTCGAGGTTGTCGTCCTCCTGGACATAGTAGGGATCGATCATGGCATCCTCCATGCATGTCAGATGGCGGTGACGCCGCCATCCACAACCATCACGTGCCCCGTCACAAAGGCCGCCGCCGGGGCGGCCAGGAACAGGGCCGCGCGCGCGACCTCGTCGGCGGAGCCGAAGCGGCCAAGGGGCACGGCTGCGCGCAGCCTGTCGGCGCGCTCCCCATCGGACCGGGCAAGTGCTGTCATCGGCGTCTCGATCGGGCCGGGTGCCACGGCGTTCACACGCGCCCCGAAGGCTGCAAACTCGATGGAAAGGGTTCGGGCCAACGCACTCACCCCACCCTTGGAGGCCGCATAGGCCGTCGCCCGCGGATGGCCTACCAGGCCCAGCTGGCTGGAGAACAGCACAAGGCTGCCCGACCCCTGCGCCCGGAAGACCGGCTCTACTGCGCGGGCGACATGGTAAGGCCCGTCAAGGTTGATGGCCAGCACGCGCCGCCAGTCCTCGGGTCCGGTCTCGGCGAGGCCGCGATGCTCGAACACGCCCGCCGTCATCACGACTCCGTCCAGCCCGCCCAGCGCATCCGCAGCCGCCGAAACCGCCAGCGCCACGGCCTCGGGCCGGGTCACATCGCAGGCGGTGACTTGGGCGAGGCCCGGCGGGACTGTCTCGCCCTCAAGACAGCTCGCGGCAACCCGCGCGCCCGCCGCCAGCGCCAGTGTCACGCAAGCAGCCCCGATGCCCGAGCCCGCGCCGATGACGAGAAGGCGCAGCCCATCCAGCGGCACCAGGGGCGCGGGCGCGGTCATGCCGCCTTGCGCGCCACGATCAGCGTCCAGGGAAAGCGCCAGGCGGTATTCTCGGGCGACAGCGCGCCGGTGAACTCCTCGAAGGGAACGATCTCCAGATCGTCGAAGCCTGCCTCGCGATGCGCGGCCTCGATATCCATGCGGTTGAGCGGCGGCATGAACGGCTCGTTGTTGCGCCGCGAATGCCCGTTGTGGATGAACTCGCGAAACAGGTCGTCGCGCACAAGGAAATCCAGGTGCACCGACACACCGCCCGGGGCAAGCAGCCGGTGGCTTTCCTTCAGGACCTTCTCGATATGGCGGGGCGGCATCTCGTGCAGGACCATGGTCGAGGTCACGATGTCATAGGCCCCTTCCTCCAGACCCGTATCCGCCGCGTCAGCCTGCCGGAACGTGACGTTGCGCGCCTGATCCTCGGAGGCGCGACGCGCCGCCAGCCGCAGGCAGGGGGCGGAAAGCTCCACGCCCACCACCTCTATGCCGGGATGATCCATGTAGAAGGGACGCGTGCTGCCGCCGAAACCACAGCCAAGATCGGCCACCCGCTGCACCTCGCGGCCGGCCCGGGACAGGGCTTCGGCGGTCAGCCTGTGGTGCAGGCTCTCGGATTTCCTCAGCATCGGCGCGGTGGATTTCGCGCCCCGTTCGTAGACATAGCCCGCAATCTCGTCGCTCCAGACACCGCCCGGGTGCTGGTGGATGTCGATCGAGGTATAGTATTCCGGCTGCTCGAAACCGGGATCGAGCTGCAACAGGCGCTCCTCCACCGGTGCGGCAAGCTCGCGTGCCAGATGCTCGCGGAATTGCGCGTAATGCACCGCAAGACCGTGGCGGCCGGAATATTTCATCCGCTGCTGGTGGCGTTCGAACCAGCCGAAGAACTGATAGGTGGTGTCGTCGCGCATCAATGCCTCCACCTCTTCGGCGGTGGCAGGCGCGGCACCCTCGGACAGCTTTTCCTCGTAGGCGCGGCGAACCTCCGGCAACATCTGCCGGGTCCAGAACATCTTGCAATCCAGCACGAAGGACTGGAACGCATCAAAGGGTCGATGGGTCGGGATCTGGTCGAGCATCTCTCTCTCCCCTGGCTCAGCCACGATTGAACTTGTCGACCCGCTCCTCGGGGGCGCCAAGCGAGACTTCCTGTCCCAGCGTACATTGCATGAGCTCCGACGCGAAGGCCTGACGCTCGGCATCGAGGCGCGCCTTTTCCTCCGGCGTAGGCGTGAAGACGTCGAGCGCGCCGGGCGCAAGCTGGCCCGCCCGCTCCAGCATCATCTCCAGCGTGGCAAGGCGGTCGCGTGTCACATGCAGCTCTGCCGCCAGGGTCATGACCATTGCCAGAAGCCGATCCGTGGACGGGTCCGCGAAGAAGGTCTGCTCAGGTTTGAACGGCAGGCCGGTCGGGTGCGGGGCATGTTTCATCGGGAACCCTTTCTGTCATGCGGCCCCGGGCCGGAGGGCCCGGAGCCTGTCTTTCAGGTCACGGCTCAGGCAGAGGTGATCGTGTCCCAGGCACCTTCGCCAAAGACTTCCTCGGCCAGACGGCGGTTCAGCGGCTCCAGCATGCCGACCAGCTCCGAGGCGTCGAAGTCGATCAGGGCTTCGGCGCCGTTCGCGGCCGCCCAGGCTTCAAGGTCGACGGCCTTCTGGGCAACGCCCCGCTTGAAGTATTCTTCTTCCTCCAGCTCGTCGAAGGACGTCTGCAGGATCTCCTGTTCTTCGTCCGTGAGGCCGTTCCAGGCCGACAGCGAGATCGCCTGCTTGTCGAGGGCGAGCCCGAAATCGGGCACCACGACGAAACGCGCGACCTCGTAGAACTTGAACTGGACGCCCGGGTTCAGGGCGGTCAGCACGCCATCGACGATGCCGCTCTGGAGGGACAGATAGACCTCGTTGAACGGGATCGGCGTGGGAATGGCACCAAAGAACTCCAGCCCTTCGATGCAACCCCTGATCTGGGGGGCGCGGATCTTGCGGCCACGCAGGTCGGCCAGCGACTCGATCGGCTCGTTGAGCATCAGATTGAAGGAGCCAAGACGCCCGACACCCAGAAGGCGGGCGCGATACTGGTCCTCGAGCGCCTGGGACGCAAGAGTGCCGATCTCGCTCTCGATCACGGCGCGCGCGTGCTCTCCGTCGCGGAAGAAGTGCGGGCTGTAGAAGATGTCGAACTCGTCCGTGCCGGTATAGGCACCGTTGTAGACATCGAGCGAACCGAGCGCCATCGACTGGATCAGCTCCTGTTCGCCGCCCAGCGTGCCGGCAAAGATCTCGAAGGACAGCGAGCCGCCCGTGCGCTCCGAGATGAGGTCCGACAGCTTCTGGTTGAACACATTCGAGCCCGTGCCCGGGCCGCCGGCGTTGCCGTAGCGCAGGACCGTGTTGGCCCGGGCGGCATGAGGCAGAGCCCCCACACCGGCCAGGGCGGCGGCACCGCCCAGAACAGCGCGTCTGTTGAGATTGAAGTTCATGGCACGTCTCCCGTTGGTTGCTTGGTGGTTCGTCTGCTCAGCGCATGAGCATCGTCGGCAGGAACAGGCTGATCTGCGGCACGTAGGTAATGATGATCAGACAGGTCCAGAGCACAAGATAGAACGGAAATCCGCCCCTGAAGACATCGAGCATGCCCACCCCGGCGATCCGCGCCATCACGAAGAGGTTGAGGCCCACCGGTGGCGTGATCATGCCCAGCACGAGGTTGAGCACCATCACGACACCCAGATGCACCGGATCGACGCCCAGCCCCGTCATCAGCGGAAACAGGATCGGCACGAGGATCAGCATGAGCGGCAGCGGGTCGATGAAGGTGCCCAGCAGCAACAGCGCGATGTTGATGATGATGAACAGCACGAACGGGTTCTCGCTGAGCGTCAGAAGCGTGCCCTGGATCATCCGCCCCAGACCGGCCAGCACCGCGATGGAGCCGAAGATCTGACTGGTTGCAACGGTCATCATGATGACAGCGGTCGTCATCGCGGCGGCGACCGAGGCGGCGAGGAAATCCTTCCATTTCAGCTCGCCATAGACGAACACGCCGAGAAACAGGGTGTAGAGCACCACGACAGCCGCCGATTCCGTCGGCGTGGCGATGCCCAGCACCTTTGTCAGGATGATGATTGCCGGTGCGCCCAGCGGCAGGATCCCGTCGCGCAAGGCAGACAGGCGTTGCCCGCGGTTCATCCGCTCCTCGACAGGCAGATCGTAGCGCCGCGCCAGAAAGCCGCTCATCAGCGTCAGGCCGATGTAGATCAGGACGCCCGGCAGGATCCCGGCGATGAACAGCTGGCCGACCGAGATATTCGCGATCGAGGCCAGCAGGATGAACATGATCGAGGGCGGGATGATCGGCGCCATCGAGGCGGCAGCCGAGATCACGCCCGCCGAAA
>JAFIEC010000170.1 GCA_020832725.1 Paracoccaceae bacterium
CCCGCCGAGAGCTGCCCCCCGGATGTGTTGTGCGGGAAATCGCCGGAGATCGTCAGATCCCTGTCGCGCAGGAAGGCCGCCGCCTCGCCCTTGGGGCAGAAGCCGAGATCCTCGATCTGCATCATCGAGATCACAGGATAATCATCATAGGTCTGCAACAGGTCCATGTCTGCGGGGCCCTGTTCCGCCATATCCCAGAACTCGCCCACATCCATGGCCCAGCCGCCGCGAAGCTGGACCGGGTCGTCGGGAAAGGCGTTGTGCCGCTCGATCGTGGCGCGGATCGTGGCATGGGGCAGGCCTCTGGCGCGGGCCTCCTCGGCGCTCATCACCAGGAAGGCCTCGGCTCCGGCACAGGGCATCACACAATCGAACAGGTGGACCGGCTCTGCCACCGGACGCGCCGCAAGGTATTGCTCCAGGCTCAGGGGGCCACGCAGAAGCGCGCCGGGATTGGCCCGTGCATTCGCCCGCTGCGCCACGGCGATGCGCCCGAAATCCGCCCGGGTGACACCGTATTCGGCCATATAGGCATCCATGATCAGCGCGAAACAGGCATTCGGCCCACCAGCGCCAATGGGCCAGGTGGCATCCTGGGCAAAGCGGGAGAATGCGCCCAGCATGGTGCGGAAACTGTCGATGTGATTGGTGTCGCCAGCCACGCAGGCGACAAGATGCGCATCCCCCGCCTGCACCGCCCGCGCCGCCCGGCGCAGCGCCACGATCCCGCAGGCGCCCCCCATGGGCACATGGTCCAGCCAGCGGGGCGAGAGGCCGAAATGCTGCGTCAGCCCGACCGCAGTATCGGGCGCCAGCGAAAAGGAAGAAACGCACAGCCCGTCGATCTGGCGCGGCGCCACGCCGGCACCGGCTGCCAGCGCCTGAAGCGCGCGGCCGATCCACCAATGGGCGGCCTCGGGCGAATAGCGCACATAGGGCACCGTCACCGGCACCGCGACCGCAACCCCGTCATAGCCGCGCCGCGCCGCGCTCATGCACCCCCGCCCCCCTGTGTCACGGCAACAACTGGATGTTGCCGAAGGCGGCGTCGCAATTCACGATATCGACCCGCTTGCGGGCGATCCTGAGCGCACCCTCCTGCAGCACGAGGGTATGGGTCGCCGTGACCGCCAGCAGGAACTGCTCGTCCAGCCGCGTCTCGACGTAATGCATCGGCGTCACCGTCACGAAGCGCCCCCCGGCATGGTCCATCTCGTCCACGAAAGGCCGCTGGAGCACATGATGCGAACGACTCTTCGGCTTCTGGCTGAAGGTCCGGGCACCCGTCAGGCGCTCCACCCTCAGGCGCAGCATGAACATGTCCTCATGCAGAAGCGAGGTGACAAGGTCGGGATCGGTCTGGCCCCATTCCAGCGGCATCCAGTAGATCGCGTCAGGGGTGAACAGGTCCAGCCATTCCTGAAAGCGGCCCTCGTCGAGCATGCGCGCCTCGTCATAGAGGAAATCCTCGAGATCGGCGCGGGTGGGATAGGCGGTCTGGGTCATGGGGCCGCTCACATCGACATCAGCATGAATTTCTTCCATGCTGCGAACTGGTTGCGCATCTGACGTTCCGTGGTCCCGTTCTCGACCTCGGGGGCTGTCACCTCCTCTGGCTCGCCGGGGCTGTAGAGGCGCTGGACGTTCACCCATTCGTTGCCATCCGACATCAGCCCTTCCTGGGCGCGCTCGTACATCTCGAGGTCGTCATGCCCGACCATCGAGGTGGGTGCGTTGATCAGGCGGTTGTACATGGCGGTGCGCTGCAACAGCTTGTCGGGGGCACCCACCAGCCGGAATATCCAGCTTTCCACCAGGGTGCGATCTGCGGCGATGGGCTTGAACAGGCGCAGGGTCTGGATCGGGCCCTTGATCATCGTGTTCGGGAAATAGACCGTGTTGTGCCGGCTCTCGCCCAGAATGGCGCGGGCGCGGTCCTCGCCGTGGGCGGCGACCATCTGGTCGAAATAGCCCGGGATGGCGGAATAGTCGGAATGGATGGAATGGTGCACGCCGGTGTGGCCATGCCCGTTGGGCCACAGCCTGATCCCCATCTTCTCGTAGAATTCATAGGGCGATGTGAAGGGGGCGATGACCTCCATCGCCATGGGCCTCTCCATGCCCTCGGGCTTTTCCATCTGCTCCCAGATCCTGACCGCCGTGCCTGCGCTGGATTCGTGGGCGACCATCGGGTGGCAGGTGTCCGTCTGGTTCTCCACCAGCATCTTCCAGTTGCAACGATGCATGTAGCGCAGCGGCGGGCCCGCCACCTCCAGCCGACCCTCGGGAGAGCGGTCCACCATGTTGTCGAGCGAGGACAGCGACTCTCCGAAGAACTCGGCAAAGCCCATCCCCTCGGGTGCCAGCCTGGCGAAGACAAAGCCGCGATGCACCTCGACCGCGCCCACGGGCGTCATGCCCTTCCCCGCAGCACTCTCCTCGAGGCCACTGCCCTCGTAGCCCTTCTTCAGCGGAATCGCGAGCAGGCAGCCGTCGGTGCGGAAACTCCAGGCGTGATAGGGGCAGCGAAAGAACTTGCCGGTATTGCCGGCAGCGTCGATGGCGATCTTCGTGCCCTTGTGGGGGCAGCGGTTGTAAAGCACGTGGATCGCGCCGTCGCTGTGGCGCACCATGATCACGGGCTGCGTGCCGATGGTGGTGGTGATGTAGTCACCCGGCCGCGGGCACTGGCTGTCATGACCGACATAGACCCAGGTATTGGCAAAGAGATGCTTCATCTCGAGGGCGAACACCTCGGGGCTGACATAGACGTCGCGATGCACCTCGCCGGGGCGGACAAGGGCCGAGATCGCCTCGCGCCGGGCGGGCGCATCGCGGGCATCGTGGCGGGCGGGACTGGCAAGCGAGGTCACTGGCGTGTCTCCTCCTGAGCGCGGACGCGGGTGGCGACCGGCCGGAAAGCGCCCGGCCGGACCAGGAAACGCTAGGGCGGCAAGGCCGAATCTGTCAAGCATGAAAATATGCGATCGCATGTAAAATCGATGCGTCACACAGTCGGCTTGACCGGCTATATTTAACATGATCAATGTCCCGACGAGGGCCAGAAGGCCCCGGGAGGAGTTGCATGGGCCCGCTGGGCGAGACGGGTATGCTTGCGCGCGACGTGGCGACATGACTGCGGTCGCCGGGACGGGCATACGCGCGGCACAAGTCGTGGCGATCGCGCTGACAGCCGCGATCCCTCTGATCGGCGTGGCCTGGCTGTTGAACCTGCCCGTCCGCATGGGCCATTCCATCGTGACCGCCAGCTATCTGTCGGTCATGATCGGCATCGCCACAGCGGCGGCGTTCCTTCTCTATCCCTTCCGAAGCCGCGCCGGCTGGCTCGAGCTTGTCGTGGCGGCCGTGGCACTGGCGGCCTGGGGCTGGGGGGCGTGGCACCACGAGGACTGGCTCGTGCATTTCGGCCGTCGCCCACCCGAGCAATATGGTCCTGCGATCGTCGCGCTGATCCTGATGATCGAGGGGCTCCGGCGTGCGTGCGGGCTGTCGATCACGCTGGTTGTACTGGCCTTTGCCGCCTACCCCTTCGTCGGCCATCATTTCGGGGGCGAGTTCAACGCGCCCTTCGTGCGGCCCGAACGGGTGCTGATGTATTTCTATGCAGACACCAACGGCGTGCCCGGCCTGGTGCTGGGCGTGGCCTCCAGCGTGGTGCTGGGCTTCATCCTTCTCGGCGCGGCCATGAATGCGGTCGGGGCCTCGCGCTTTTTCACCGACATGGCGATGGCGGCCATGGGGCCCTATCGCGGCGGCCCGGCCAAGGTTTCGGTGGTCTCATCGACACTCTTCGGGATGATCTCCGGCTCGACCGTGGGCAATGTGATGACCTCGGGCGTGGTCACGATCCCGCTGATGAAACGCTCGGGCGTGCGTCCCCACAACGCCGCCGCGATCGAGGCGGTCGCCTCCAACGGGGGCCAGCTTGCCCCGCCCGTCATGGGGGCCACCGCCTTCCTGATCGCGGAATTCCTGCAGGTTCCGTATTCCAGCATCGTTGCAGCGGCCCTGATTCCGGCGGTCATCTATTACCTGATCCTGTTCCTGCAGGTGGACATCATCGCCCGCTCCGACGGGCTGACCGGCATGGCGCGGGCCGATCTGCCGCGTGTCGGAGCGACGATCGTTGCGGGCTGGTTCTACCTTCTGCCCATCGGATTGCTGATCTGGATGCTCTTCGGGCTGGGCCGGGAGGCAGGGAACGCAGCCCTCCATGCCGCAGGCCTCATGGTGGTCCTGGGGCTGCTGATGCGCCTGCGCAGCATCGGGATCGGCCCCTTCCTCTCCATCCTGACCGATGCGGGCCGCACCATGACCACACTACTGCTGATCTGTGGCGCGGCCGGAGTGGTGATCGGCTCGCTCAACCTGACCGGGGTGGGCTTTCTGCTGACCAATTCGCTGGCCGGGATCGGCGCGACCTATGGCCTTGTGGCAATGCTGGTCGTGACCGCGATCATCGCGATCTTCCTCGGCATGGGGATGCCCACGGCGGCGGTCTATGTCGTGCTCTCGATCATCCTCGTGCCCGCGCTGGTGCGCATGGGCGTGGAACCCATGGCGGCGCATCTGTTCATCTTCTACTTCGGGCTTCTGTCGATGCTCACGCCGCCCGTGGCCGTTGCCTCCTATACTGCGGCGGCACTGGCGCAATCGGGCCCCTGGGCCACGGGTCTTGCCGGGCTGCGGCTGGGTGCCGGCGCATTCCTGCTGCCGATCCTGTTCGCGCTGAACCCCGCCCTTATCGCCCAGGGCAGCGCGCTGGAAATCACGCTGGCGGTGATCACGGTGGTGGCGGGCAGCTACCTTCTGGCCCTCGCGCTGGCCGAGGGCGGGCGTGTGATCACCCGAGCCCCCATCGAGCGGGCCCTGCTGCTTGCCGCCGCGCTGGTCACGGCGACGGCTACGCTGTGGGCGGGCACCGACTCGCTGCTGGCGCTGCTGCCAGCGGCCGGCACACTGGTCTTTGCGCTGGGTCTGATCCCGATCGGGCGCAGCGCCCGCACCGACCGGGGGCCGGACCACAGGAATTGACAGCCGCTCCGGGCGGCGAGAAGGAGGAGAAGGACATGTCGGACGCACCCATCACGGAGACTGCGACAACGGGCCTGACCGTGCATCGCATCAATCCCAACATCGGCGCCGAGATTGGCGGCGTCGATCTGCGCAACACCCTCTCGGACGAGGAGGTTGCCCGTATCCGAACCGCACTGGTGGAGCACGAGGTGGTGCTGCTGCGCAACCAGCCCATCGAGGTGGACGACCAGATCCGCTTTGGCCGCTGCTTTGGCGAGCTGACCGTGCACCCGTTCTCGCCCAACATGGCCGACAAGCCCGAAGTGATCGTCCTCGACAATCACAAGGATAATCCGCCCTCGCTGACCGATGTATGGCACTCGGACGAGACGTTCCGCGACGAGCCGCCCCTGGGCACCATCCTGCGTTGCCGGATCACGCCCGAGATCGGCGGGGACACACTTTTCGCCTCGATGACCTGCGCCTACGAGGGACTGTCGGACCGGATGCAGCGCTATATCGACGGGCTGGAGGCCGTGCACGACTTCAAGCCGTTCCGCACCCTCTTCTCCACCGGCACCCAGGAACAGAAGGCGAAGCTGCGCAAGATGGAGGACGACTTCCCCAACCCGGTTCACCCCGTGGTGCGGGTCCACCCCGAGACGGGGCGGCGCATCCTCAACGTCAATCCGCAATTCACCCTGCGGATCGTCGGCATGAAGGAAAGCGAGAGCCGCAGCCTGCTCGATCAGCTGTTCGAGCAGGCGCGCATTCCCGACTACCAGCTGCGGGTGCGGTGGGAACCTGACCAGCTCGTCTTCTGGGACAACCGCTCCACCCAGCACTATGCGGTGCACGATTACTGGCCGCAGCGACGGCGGATGGAGCGCGTCACGATCCGCGGGGACCGGCCCTTCGGCCTCGACGCCTCCGAGACGGTCGGCGGCGACAAGATCGCATCCCTGCGCACCAAGGGACTGAAGGCCGCCAGCGGCGAGGTCGCTCGCCGCAACTTCGAGCGCTGAAGCAGCGGGCCGGTTCCGGGCTCAGCCCGGGCCCGGCCCCCCTCCCCCGCCGATGGCCGGCAGGTCGGCTGTGCGGTAATCGGCAGAGCCCGGGCCGCTCCCGGCTGCGTCGGGCGCGGGGACAACGGGCTCGGCGGCGACCGAGGCGCTCTTGGCAAAGGCTGCGGCAAACAGCGCGCGGGTATAGGGGTCGCGGGGCGCGGCGAAGACATCCTCCGACGCACCGGCCTCGACCACATCGCCCCCCCGCATCACCAGCACCTTGTGCGACAGCGCCCGTACCACCCGAAGATCGTGGCTGATGAAGATATAGGCCAGCCCGTATTTCTCCTGCAGGCGCCGGAGCAGATCGACGATCTGCACCTGAACGGTCATGTCCAGCGCCGATGTCGGCTCGTCCAGCACAACCAGCCGGGGGCGCAGGATCATGGCCCGGGCGATGGCGATCCGCTGCCGCTGCCCGCCCGAGAATTCGTGCGGGTAGCGATCCATCGTGGCCGGGTCCAGCCCGACCTCGGTCAGCATCTCGGCCACCATCTCGCGGGCGTCGCGGCCCGGGTCGGTGCCATGCACGCCCAGCCCCTCGGCCACGATCTCGGCGATGTTCATCCGCGGGCTGAGGCTGCCGAACGGGTCCTGAAACACGATCTGCATATTTCGCCGCAATGGCCGCAGGCGGCGGGACCGCCAGCCCTGCACGTCCTGCCCGGCAAAAACGATCGGCCCCTCGGAGGAAATCAACCGCAGGATACCCAGAGCCAGCGTTGTCTTGCCCGAGCCGCTTTCGCCGACCACGCCCAGTGTCTCTCCGGCGCGCACCGACACGCTGGCGGAATTGACCGCCTTCACATGCCCGACCACGCGGCGCATCAGGCCGCGCTGGATCGGGAACCAGACGCGCAGAGCCTCGGTCCGCAATATCTCGGGGGCATCGCCGGCCACGGGACGGGGCAGGCCTGTCGGCTCTGCCGCCAGCAGCTTGCGGGTATAGGGGTGGCGCGGGTCGGAGAAGACGCGCGCGGTCGGCCCGGTCTCGACCACCTCTCCGCCCTGCATCACGCAGACGCGGTCGGCCACGCGCCGCACAATCCCCAGGTCATGGGTGATGAACAGCATCGACAGCCCCTCGGCACGCTTCAACTCGGCCAGCAGGTCGAGGATCTGGGCCTCGATGGTGACATCGAGCGCGGTCGTCGGCTCGTCGGCGATCAGCAGTTCCGGCCCGTTCGCCAGCGCCATCGCGATCATCACCCGTTGGCGTTGCCCGCCGGAAAGCTGATGCGGATAGGCCCCCAGACGGCTTTCGGCATCCCGGATGCCCACTTTCTCCAGCAGCTCCAGGATGCGCGCGCGCGCGGCATCTCCCGCAAGCCCCTGATGGATGGCAAGGCTCTCCCCGATCTGCTTCTCGATGGTGTGCAGCGGGTTGAGGCTGGTCATCGGCTCCTGGAAGATGAAGCTCACCTCGTTGCCCCGGACACGACGAAGGTCGGCATCGGGCGCGCCGATCATCTCGCGGCCGCGCCAGCGCACAGAGCCCGTGACCCGCGCCGATCCGGGAAGAAGCGCCACCGTGGACAGCGCCGTCACCGACTTGCCCGACCCGCTTTCGCCGACGATGGCCAGCGTCTCGCCCCGGCGCAATTCGAGGTTCACACCGCGCACGGCATGCACCTCTCCGCCGTCCTGCGAGAAGCTCACATTCAGCCCCTCCACCTTCAGGAGCGGCGCGTCGTCATCGGTCCGGGCGCTCATGTGAAGGTCTTTCGCGGGTCGAAGGCATCGCGCACGCCCTCGAAGATGAACACCAGCGGGCTGAGCATGATGGCGAAGGTGAAGAAGGCAGTGAACCCGAGCCAGGGCGCCTGGAGGTTCTGCTTTGCCTGCAGTGTCAGCTCGCCCAGGCTGGGCGCGGACGCCGGAAGGCCGAAGCCCAGGAAATCGAGCGCTGCGAGGCTGCCAATGGTGCCGGTGATGATGAAGGGCAGAAAGGTCAGCGTGGCGACCATGGCATTGGGCAGCACATGGCGGAACATGATCACCCCGCTGGAGACCCCCAGCGCTCGGGCGGCACGCACGTATTCGAAGTTTCGCGCCCGCAGGAATTCGGCCCGCACGACCCCGACCAGCGCGCTCCAGCCGAACAGCACCATGAGGAATACCAGCAACCAGAAATTCATCTGCCAGATCGCCGCCACGATGATGATGATGTAGAGCGAGGGCGTGGCCGACCAGATCTCGATGACGCGCTGGAAAAGCAGGTCGACGAGCCCCCCGAAATAGCCCTGCACGGCACCAGCCACGATCCCGATGGCCGAGATCAGCAATGTCACCACAAGCGTGAACTGGACCGACAGGCGAAAGCCATAGATCACCCGGGCGGCCACGTCGCGGGCGGTGTCGTCGGTGCCCAGGATATGGGTTGCGCTGGGCGCGGCGGGCGCGACACCACCGACATCGGAAATCGTGTTGTACTTGAAGGGAATGGGCGGCCACAGCAACCAGCCGCGCTGCACCGCCTCGCCGGCAAAGGTGCCCCCCGCAGCTTCTTCCATCACGCCCTCGGGGTCGTCCAGACACTCGTCGATACCGCCCGTGCGGATGAGGCATTGCACCTCAGGGTCGCGATAGACGGCTTCGGTGCGGAACTCGCCGCCAAAGGCCGTTTCGGGGTAGAAGAACAGCACCGGGGCCCTGATCTCGCCCTGGAAGCTGACCAGCAACGGCCGGTCGTTGGCGATGAACTCCGCCAGCAGAGACAGACCGAACAGGAGCGAGAACACGATCAGCGACCAGAAGGCGCGGCGGTTGGCGCGGAAATTCTTCCAGCGCCGCCGCGACAGGGGCGACAGGGCGAACCTGCCCCGGGGCCGGGTCTCCAAAGCTTCCGCCGGGCGCGCGTCGGGCGCGCTTGCGGGCAGGGGCGCGGGCTGTGCCTGCGGCGTCAGAGAGGGGGGGGACACGCGGGGATCGTTCATCTCAGGTCTCCCGGGTCTCGAAGTCGATCCTCGGGTCGATCCAGACATACATCAGGTCCGACAGGATGTTGACCACAAGACCAATGAGGCCAAAGACGAACAGCGTGCCGAAGATCACCGGGTAATCCCGCGCAACCGCCGCCTCGAAGCCCAGCCGCCCCAGGCCATCCAGCGAGAAGATGGTCTCGATGATCAGACTTGCCCCGAAGAACACGCCGACGAAAACGCCCGGAAAACTCGCAATCACGATCAGCATCGCGTTCCGGAACACATGCCCGTAGAGCACCCGGCTCTCGGCCAGCCCCTTGGCTCGGGCGGTCATGACATAGTGCTTCTTGATCTCTTCGAGAAAGCTGTTCTTGGTCAGCAGGGTCAGCGTGGCAAAGGCCGAGATCGTCGTGGCCAGCACCGGCAGCGCGATGTGCCAGAAGTAGTCGCCGATCTTGCCCAGCAGGCTGAGCTCCTCCCAATTGTCAGAGGTCAGGCCCCTGATGGGGAATATCTGGAAATACGACCCCCCCGCGAACAGCACCAGAAGCAGGATCGCGAACAGGAAGTTGGGGATCGCATATCCCACGATGATCGCGCCGCTTGTCCAGGTGTCAAAGGGCGTGCCGTCCCGCACGGCCTTTCGGATGCCCAGCGGGATCGAGATGAGATAGGCGATCAGCGTGGACCACAACCCGAGACTGATGGAGACCGGCAGCTTCTCCCTGACCAGTTCCATCACCGAGATCGACCGGAAATAGCTCTCTCCGAAATCGAGCCGGATGTAGTTCCACATCATGTTGAAGAACCGCTCCAGCGGCGGGCGGTCAAAGCCGAACTGACGCTCGAGGTCGGCAATGAACTCGGGCGGCAGTCCCCGTGCACCGAGATACATGCTCTCGGAATCGTTGCGCATGCCGGCGTCGCCGCTTCCGGCGAAACGTTCGAACACATCGCCGCCGCCCTCCATCCGGGCGATCACCTGCTCGATCGGCCCGCCGGGCACGAACTGCACCAATGCGAAATTGATGATCATGATCCCCAGCAGGGTCGGGATGATCAGCAACAGGCGGCGAAGGACATAGGAACCCATGGCGCGGCCTCAGCGAATGGCGCCGGCGGCGCGCAGCGCCTCGGCCCGTTCCGCATCGAACCACCAGAAATCCACCAGCCCGAGAGCGAAGGGCGGCAACTCGTCAGGATAGCCGTACATGTCGAAATAGGCGACCCAATGGGTGTCCTTGAACCATTGCGGTACCCAGAAGCGATAGGAGCGCAGCACCCGGTCGAGCGCCCGCGTGGCGTGGAGCAGCTCTTCGTTGGACTGGGCCGCAAGCACGATATCGAGCAGCCGGTCCACCGCCTCCGAGCGCAGGCCCATCTTGTTGAACGTGGAGACATCCGCCGTGTCGGAGCCGAAATACTGCTTGATCGAGGAGCCCGGCAGCAACGACATCCGGATCTGGTCGGTGATCATGTCGAAATCATAGGATCTCTCGCGATTCGTCATCTGGGCCGGATCGACCCGGGTCATGAACGCATCCACGCCGAGGCGGCGCAGGTTGCTGACGAACGGCTCGATGATCCTGTCAAAGCCGGTGTTGTCGTTAAGGAATTCGATCCGCAGCACGTCGCCATTGGCGTTGCGGCGCAGCCCGTCACTGCCCACGTCCCAGCCCGCCTCGTCCAGAAGCGCCGAGGCCCGCCGCAGGTTTCCGCGGTCCAGCTGGCGCGACCCCGATGAGGGGGCCATCACCGCAGGCTCGGTGAATACCTCGGGGCGCAGCAACGGGCGCAGCGGCTCCAGGATAGCCAGTTCCTCGGGGCCGGGCAGTCCGTCGGCCGCAAGCTCGCTGTTCTCCCAGAAGGAATGGATACGCGCATAGAGGCCATTGAAGAGCGCCTCGTTCGACCATTCGAAATTGAACATCAGCCCGATCGCCTCCCGCACGCGGATGTCCTGAAACTGGGGGCGGCGAAGGTTGAAGATGAACGACTGCCCCGAGGCGAGGTTGCCGTCTGGCAGATCGACCCGGCGCACATGGCCCCGCTGCAGCGCCGGAAAGTCATATCCCGTCGCCCACAAGAGCGCCCGCGCCTCGGTGCGCACATGATAGGCACCGCCCTTGAAGGCCTCGAAGGCCGCGTCATAATCGGCGAAATACTCGATCCGGATACGATCGAAATTGGAACGCCCCTGCATGATCGGAAGGTCCCAGCCCCAATAGTCGGGGTTGCGCCTGTAGGCGATCGAACGCCCCGCAACGGCGCGTTCCAGCACATACGGCCCCGAACCCATCAGCGGGTCCATGGAGCTGCGCTCGAAGTCACGATCGTTCTCGCGGTAGAAGCGCTCGGAGAAGATCGGCAGCCCCCCCACCAGCGCCGGAAGGTCACGGGTGGGCCAGCCCTCGCGGAAGGTGAACTTCACCCTGTGATCGTCCAGGGCCTCGGCACCCTCCACCTGCTGGGCAAGCACGAACCGGAAATCCGGCAGGCCCTTCTCCAGCAGGATCTCGTAGGAGAACACCACGTCATGCGCGGTCAGCGGCGTGCCGTCGGAAAACCGCACCTCGGGCCGCATGTTGAAGATCACGAAGGACCGGTCCTCGGGGTATTCGAGGGTCTCGCAGATCAGGCAATAGCTTTCGCCCACGGTATCGGCCGTCGCCTCCAGCAGCGACTCGAAGAACACCGACGACAGCGCCCCGGCACGACCGGCCGTGGTGTAGGGATGCATCGAATCGAACCCGCCCATGGACCACAACGAGATCTCGCCGCCACGGGGTGCGTCGGGGTTCACATAAGCGAGATGCGGAAAGTCTGCGGGGTATTTGAGTTCGCTGAAGGTCGAGATGCCGTGCGCAACAATCAGCCCCGGTCCGTCCTCGGCTGCCGCAGGTGCCGTGGCGATGGCCACCATCGCCGCGCCAAGGATCATGGCCCGCAGGCCGCGGGGCCGGTGTTCTGATACGCGCGCGACAGGGCGCGGTCTGGCATGCTCGGGCATTTGAACCTCCGTCGTCGGGTCCGGCACTCGGGGCCGTGTTTCCTTGCCGGGAGGTAACGTTGAAGCGCCGCCATGCAAGTTGCAACCCGCGTGGCGACGATGAGGCCCGCGAAGTTGTGAAGCCGCCTGCTGATGGATTGGCGCCTCGCCACAAAAAAGGGCGCCCCGCGGGCGCCCTCCTCGGAACCGAAGCCGGTTTGTCAGTCGGTCAGCGACTTCAGGAACAGGATCAGGTCGGCGCGCTGCTGGTCACGCGGCATGCCCGCATAGCTCATGCGGTTGCCCGGCGCATAGTCGGAGGGGCGCAGAAGAAACGCATTCAGCGCATCCACATCCCAGACACCATCCAGCGATTCGAGCGCGCTGGAATAGTTGAACCCATCTACCGCCGCAACCTCACGGCCCACGACACCGTGCATGTAGGGGCCGACACCGTTCACGCCCGCCTCAAGGGAATGGCAGGCCCGGCAGCTTGCCCAGGCCCGCTCTCCGCGGCCCAGATCGGCCGATGCGAGCAGGTCTTCGAAGCTGACCTCCTCCTCTTCCTCGACCACCGCAACGGCGGCATCGGGATCATCGACCTCGATGGCGATCGCCAGCACACCGCTGGGCGTGGAGTAGAGGTTCGTCCCGACGAACCCAAGGACCACGAAGAACAACAGCGCCCCGCAGATCGAGCCAAGGATCTTGGTGGCGGTCATGGTGTCGAACATCGGCAGGGCTCTCCCACAGGAATGGCGCGGTCGCGTGATTTCGCGCGTTCTATCGCCTTCCCCTTCGCCTGCGCAAGGTATAGAAGCCGCGCCCGGGGCGGTGAATGTGTCGCATGAGGGCGCCAATGGCTACAAGATCGCAATGACGGGCCGTATCGCCTTTCAGGGAGAGCCCGGTGCCTATTCCCATCAGGCCTGCCGCGAGGCGCGTCCCGGAATGGAGGCGCTGCCCTGCCGGACCTTCGAGGATGCGATCGAGGCCGTGCGCGCGGGACGGGCCGATCTGGCCATGCTGCCGGTGGAGAACTCCACCTACGGGCGGGTGGCCGACATGCACTCGCTTCTGCCCGAGTCGGGCCTGCATGTGGTCGCAGAGGCGTTCGTGCGGGTCCATATCAACCTGCTGGCACTGCCGGGCGTGGACATCTCCGATGTGCGCGAGGCCATGAGCCACACCGTCCTTCTGGGACAGTGCCGGGACTTCCTGCGCCGGCACGGCATTTCGCCCGTGACCGGGGCAGATACCGCCGGTTCTGCGCGGCATGTCGCGGCTGCGGGTCGGCCTGCGCTGGCGGCACTTGCCTCCGAGCTGGCAGGCGAGATCTACGGGCTCAACGTGCTGGCCCGCCACATCGAGGACCAGTCGAACAACACCACGCGGTTCCTGCTGATGGCACCCCAGGCCGACATGAGCCGCCGGGGCGATGGCCCGATGATGACCTCGTTCATCTTTCGCGTCCGCAATATTCCGGCAGCGCTCTACAAGGCGATGGGGGGCTTTGCCACCAACGGTGTCAACATGCTCAAGCTGGAAAGCTACATGGTGGGCGGGTCATTCACCGCGACGCAATTCTATGCCGAGATCGAGGGCCACCCCGAAGACGCCTCCGTGCGCCGCGCCTTCGAGGAGCTGGAGTATTTCACCTCCGCGCTGCGCCTGATGGGAACCTATCCGCCTTCGCCGGAGCGCCGCTGAGCACGACTCAGCGCTCCAGCCAGTTCCGCCATCCGGGGCTGGTCGCGTCGAGTGCGGCCTCGACATCGTCTTGCGGAAAGGCCTCGGAAAAGGCGCGGTCACGGGCGCGCTGCAGGGCCGCCTTCTCCGAGAGCGCCGCCGCCACCGCGCCGGGAGGGCGCAGGGCCCGTCGCGCCCCGCTCAGGCTCAGCAGCCCCGCAGCCTCGACCCGCGCGCGCTTGCGGGCAAAGCGGCTGGCGGGATTGTCCTCCAGCGCGTAATTGGCGAACCCGCCGCCGGTCTTGAGATACTTCAGGTGCCAATACAGCCAGCCCGCAAACCGCCGCCGCAAACCGCCGCGCGCGAACCGCTCGAAGCGGCGATCATGTTCGAAGCGGGTCGCGGGGCTGACCTCGAAAAAGCCGATGTCCCCCCCGCCCGAGACCGGATCGGCCGCCGGAATGCCCAGTGCCCCCCCCTCGCCCCGGGCCAGGTTCGGGCCCGAAAAGCAATGCAGCACCCCCGGCTCCGCCCGTCCCGCGCGCAATGTTCCGATCACCCGGCCCACCGCAGACGGGATCGCGAGGTGATCGTCGTCCAGCTTGACCGCGATCCGGTAGCGGGTCAGCGCAAGGGCGCAATTGGAATAGGCGACCAGGCTGTGGGGGCTGTCGCCGGGCTCGGCCGCATGGGCGGCGCTGCCGGGCGGATGGACCTTCTCGGCATAGTGGTAGACCCGCAGACGGGGTCCGAATTCCTGCGCCAGGCGTGCCAGTATGTCGGGCGTGGCATCGCTGCAATCGTTGAAGACTGCCACGATCTCGTCGAAATGATCGACATGGGAGCGGATCGTGGCCTCGAGAAAATCCGCCCCGTTGCGGGTGCGCAGAAAGGCGCTGACCCCGGGCAGGCGGTTGCCGGGCTCCAGGGCCGCGGGGTCGAGGCGAAAGCCGGAAATCGTCTCGATCTGCATCATGCCCTCCCCGGCGCGACAGAGCCCCAACGCACAGGCCGTGTCAACGCGGGGGACGTCCGAACGAAAAGACCCCGCGCCTTGGCGCGGGGTCCCGAAATCGCAACGCCACCTGGGCGGGTCGTTCAGGCGAGGGCGAGGTTCGCCGCCGACTGCCGACCGTCGCGGCCGGTCTCGATGTCGAACGTGACCTTCTGGCCGTCGTCGAGGCCACGGAGGCCCGCACGCTCGACTGCCGAGATATGCACGAAAACGTCGCGCGCGCCGCCATCGGGCTGGATGAAACCGAAGCCCTTGGTGGAGTTGAACCATTTCACGGTGCCGGTAGCCATTCCGTGTCTCCTTCAGAATATCTGCCCGCGGAAGTGCGGCAGGTCGGCCGATCAGTGCAGAAGCGAGCAACTGTGGCCGGTGAGGGAGACAGTCGGAACGTACGCGAAAGACAGCAGCCCTTTTCTGCGGCATGACCTGCGAAAATGCAAGAAAAATCGCAAGAACGTGATGAAATCGGCGGCGGCGTGCCCTCCGCTGCGATGCGCGGTCTGGACGCGACGCCCGGTGCGGCACTAGCGTGGAAGCCGCACAGGCGGGAGAGCACGCCATGACCGGCCGGATCGTGACGATCGCACAGCAGAAGGGCGGTACCGGCAAGACGACGCTGGCCGCCAACCTCGGCGTGGAGATGGCGCGACGCGGGCTGTCCGTGGCGCTGGTGGACAGCGATCCGCAGGGCAGCCTCGGTCGCTGGTTCCTGACCCGGCGCGAGCGGCTGGGGCCCGAGGGCGCGGGACTCTCCTTTCGGACCGCCAGCGCCTGGGGTGTCTCCTACGAGACCGAGGGTCTGGCGCGGGAACACGACCTTGTGCTGGTGGACACACCCCCCAAGATCGACGCCGACCTCAAGCCTGCCCTGCGCGCGGCGCATCTTGTGATCGTGCCGGTCGCGGTCAGCCATGTCGATCTGTGGGCGACCGAGGCGGTGGTCGATCTGGCCCAACGGGTGGACCGTCCGGTCCTTGTCGTACTGAACCGCGCCACGGCACGGGCCCGGCTGACGGCGGATGTGGAGGCGGCGGTGGCCGGGCTGGGCGTGCCGCGCGCCGAGACCGCGCTGGGCCAGCGCGTGGCCTGGGCCGAGACGATGGGCCAGGGTCTGGGCGTCACCGAGGGCCGCGCACCCGCAGCGCGGGCCGAGATCGTCGCGCTGGCAGACGAGATCGCGGCGCGCCTCGGCCTGTGATCACGCCAGCGCAGGGGCCGCCTATTCCTCCAGCACCGCGACGAAGCCCTCGAATTCCGGCGGGCCCATGTACAGCGGTCGGTTGTCGCCCGCATTGCGATGGGCCTCGCGAAAGGCCTCTGACCGCGTCCAGGCTGCAAAGGCGGCCTCGTCCTCCCAGATGGTATGGGACGCGTACAGGACGTGATCCTCCCGCAAGGGCCCGCGCAACAGATGAAAGCTGCGGAAACCGGGCACCTGCCCGAGCCGTGAGCGACGATTGCGCCAGACCTCCTCGAAGGCGTCGGCCGCCTCGGGCAATACGCGAAAGCGGTTCATGGCGACGAACATCGGCACCTCCTGTGTTCCCGGCGCCAGTCTTGCCCGACACGCGGCGGGACGCAACCGGGCGGGCTGTCGCGGCCGGCGATCACCCCTGCATCAGGCACGCGGCCCTTGCCGGACCAGCCCGATCCGCCTCAGCGCACGGGCCGCCATCAGGCGGGGGATATCGTCATAGTCGATGCTCCCGCCCAGCAGTTCCATATAGCGGCGCGGCACGGCCTCCACCCCGCCCACCAGACGGCGGAACAACGGGCGGGCCGGGGGCCAGAACACCACCGCCCGCCATCGCCGCGCCTGTGCGATGGACCGCAGGATGGGGCGAAGCCCGGCACGATGATGCAGCGCCGCGCGACCGGGCGCGCCTTCGGCAAGCGCGCGCGCCGCAGCACGGGCCGCGATCTGCCCGCTGCGCAGGGCATGGGCGATCCCCTCGCCAGTGATCGGATCGACCAGCCCCGCAGCATCTCCGCACAGCAGCACAGCGTCGCGCCCGGGCCGGTTGCGGGCATCGCCGAAGGGCAGGAACGCCCCCTTTACCCGGCCGCAGCCCGGATCGAGGCCTTGCACGGCCAGAAAGGCATGCAGCGCCGCGCGCATATCCGGCGTCGACCGGGCGACGCCTCCCACCCCGATGCTGCGTCCATGGGGCTTTGGAAACACCCAGCCATAGCCTTCGGCGGCGGCGGCAAAGTCGATCACCACCGGCGATGCACCCTGCCCTCCCCACGGCCCGCTTGACCGGCGCCGGGAATCGTCTGCGGGCCTTCCGCCCGAGCCCGAGCCCGAGCCCTTGTCAGCAGGTGGCGGCGCGGCCTCGACCTCCACCTCCATGGCAAAGCCGATGCGCGACGGATCGAAGGCCCGGCCAAAGAGCGTGCGGGCCACAAGACTGTTCACGCCATCGGCCCCCACCACCACCCGGCCCTGCAGCACCCGGCCCGAGGCCAGCCGTACAAGGGGTCCGCCCACGGCCTGCGGCTCCAGCGCTACCGCCTTGTCGCCGTCCACCAGAACCGCGCCCGCAGCCTGCGCCATCTCCAGCAGCCAGGCATCCAAGGCACAGCGCATGGTCATGTGAATGGGCGTCGCCGCCCGCAGCCGCGCCAGCGGCCGGCCATTCTCGACCATCTCCAGACGATCATGGCTGACAAAGGGTCCGTCCGCGATGTCGGCCTCGAAGATGTCGCGCAGGGCACCCGCCGCCCGCCCGGTGACCCCGCCGCCACACAGCTTGTCCCTCGGAAACCGCGCCCGGTCGATCAGCGCCACCGAAAGACCCAGCCTCCGGGCCTCCCGTGCGGCGGCCGACCCGGCGGGGCCTGCCCCGATCACCACCAGATCGAACCGCTCCGCCTCGCCGCTCATGCCGCCTGCGCCTCCATGCACAGCCTGCCGGCGGGGCCCTCCACCCACAGGGCCAGACCGCCTTCGGGGCGCGCCCGGGCGCACAGCCGCGCCGCCTCGCCCAGGATGAGGGGCGCGGTCGCCCGGTAGCGGAACGCCCCCAGCCTGCCCAGCCGCGCGCAGGCAAGCGCCGCAAGGTGATGCGCCAGCAGAGGCCCATGGACGACCAGCCCGCCATACCCCTCGACCTGCCGGGCATAGTCGGCATCGTAATGGATGCGGTGGCCATTGAAGGTGAGCGCGGAATAGCGAAACAGCAGCGGCGCATCCAAGGTCAACGGCACGCTCCATTCCGCCCTGTCCGGCACCACGGGAGGGACCGCTGCGGGCGGGGCGGCTTCGGCGGGCAGATAGGCGAGGTCCTGCACCTCTCGCAGACACAGCGCGCCGTCCTGCGCGTATTCATGGACAAGCTGCACCAGAGCAAAGGGGCCGCGCCGCCCCTCCTTGCGCGTCGCACTCTCGCAGCGGGTGGAGCGGGTTGCGCGGCGACCAAGGATCAGGGGCGCACGCCACTCCAGCCGTCCGCCCGCCCACATCCGACGGGGCAGACCCATGTCGGGGATCACCCCGGCACCCGGCCGGGGGTGTCCATCGGGGCCCAGCATCGCCGGAGGCGCAGCCTCCCAGAAATGGATGCGGTGCCACATGGGTGGCAGCGCCGCGCCCGCCCGGGGCGGCTCTCCGGGCAGGCCCAGGGTTTCGTGCAAGGCCGCCGCGCGCGCGGGGTCCAGCACATCCTCGACGATCATGGCAGAGCCTTCCGGCACGCTCATGGCGCAACAATCCCGATGATCAGGCAGACCAGCACTGCCCCGGTCAGCATCAGCCGGAGGCGCATCCACCAGCGTGGCGCAAGGCCCCAAAGCCAGTATTGCATGTCAAGCGCCAGCAGCCCGACAAAGCCCGCGACCAGCGCGGAAAGGGCCTGCCCCGGCCCGCCCGCCACCATGAAGAAAGCCCACAATGCGGGCAGGACCGACAGGCCATAGGCCCGCATAGGGCCCACCGCCGAACCGGGCTCGGCACGGGCGGCGAATCCCCAAAGGACGCCCGACATGAAGCACAGGATAACGATTCCATAGGTGACAAGCACGTCGTGGCCGACAAGGCGCGACCCCGCGACGCCCGTCACCGCGATGCCAAGTGCCGGATGAAGAGTGACTGCGCCCCAGACGAACGGCAACACCCCCGCAAGGCCCAGAAGCAGCGCTGCACTGGGCACCGTGCTCATGTCAGGCGTCCGCCCCGGATCGCCCGCGCCGTTCTCATGCCGTCTCGCGCAGGACGCGGGGAACCTTGAACTCCACCCGCTCGACCGCAGTTTCCACCAACTCGCAGCGCACGTCGAATCGGGCCTCGAAGGCGGCAACAACCTCTTCGACCAGCACTTCGGGCGCGCTGGCACCGGCGGTCACACCGACGGCGCGCACGCCCTCCAGCGCGCGCCAGTCGATATCGGTGGCGCGCTGCACAAGTTGCGCATGGCGGCATCCGGCAACCTCGGCCACCTCGACCAGACGGCGGGAATTGGAGGAATTGGGTGCCCCGATCACCACGACGGCATCCACCTTTGGTGCCATGACCTTGACCGCTGCCTGCCGGTTGGTTGTGGCATAGCAGATGTCCTCCTTGTGCGGGCCGACAATGGCGGGAAACCGCGCTTTCAGGGCGGCCACGATCTCGGCGGTATCATCCACAGACAGCGTGGTCTGGGTGATGAAGGCCAGCCTTTCGGGGTCGCGCACCTGAAGGCCCGCGACATCGCCCGCCGTCTCGACCAGCAGCACCTCGCCCTCGGGAAGCTGGCCCATGGTGCCCACCGTCTCGGGATGACCCTCATGGCCGATCATCACCATCTGCAGACCATTGGCGTGGTGGCGCTCGGCCTCGATATGAACCTTGCTGACCAGCGGGCAGGTCGCATCGACGAACACCATGTTGCGACGTGCCGCCTCGGCGGGAACGGATCTGGGCACACCGTGGGCGGAAAAGATCACCGGCCGGTCATCGGGGCAATCGTCCAGTTCCTCGACAAAGACCGCGCCCTTGGCGCGCAGATCGTCCACGACATAGCGGTTGTGCACGATCTCGTGGCGCACGTAGACGGGTGCGCCCCATTTCTCCAGCGCCATCTCCACGATCTTGATGGCACGGTCCACGCCGGCGCAGAACCCGCGCGGCGCAGCTAGGTAGAGGGTCAGGGGGGGTCTGGTCACACGGCGCTCCTGCTTGTCGACACAGGATAGCCGCTATGGCGGTCCACGCAACCGCGAGATGGCTGTCGCCCGCGCCGCCCTGGGCCCGAAGACCGGGCGCGGCGCGGGAACGGCTTCAATCCCGCTCGGCCTCATCCGCCTCGGCGCGCGGCTCGGGTCGCGGCTCCGGGCGGGGCGGGCGGCCGATCACTTCCTTCAGCTCGTCAAGCTCGATGAAATTGTCGGCCTGCCTGCGCAGATCGTCGGCGATCATCGGCGGGCTGGAGCGGATCGTGGAGACGACCGACACGCGCACGCCCTTGCGCTGCAGCGCCTCGACCAGCGAGCGGAAATCCCCGTCGCCCGAGAACAGCACGATATGATCGACGTGCTGGGCCATCTCCATGGCATCGACGGTCAGCTCGATGTCCATGTTGCCCTTCACCTTGCGCCGCCCGGTGGAATCGGTGAATTCCTTGGCGGGCTTGGTGACCATGGTGAAGCCGTTGTATTGCAACCAGTCCACCAGCGGGCGGATCGGGGTGTAGTCCTCGCTCTCCAGCAGGGCGGTGTAGTAGAAGGCGCGCAAGAGTTTTCCCCTGCGCATGAACTCGGCCCGCAGCAACTTGTAGTCGATGTCGAAGCCCAGCGCGCGCGCGGCGGCATAAAGATTCGAGCCATCGATGAAGAGCGCAAGCTTCTCATCTCGGTAGAACATGAAATAACCTCTCGACATGACTGGCGCGTGTGCCGTGAGTGGTGTGGATCGGCGATCGCGCAGCGCCGAACCTACCGATTCCTGCGGTTCGCTCAAGAGCTTGCATACATGATGCAGGAGGGCAGGAGGTGGAAATGCTGGCACTGATCGCCCTCGGCGCGAACCTGCCCCTCGATGATCCAACCCTTGCGTTCGGCCAGCACGCTGCGCCCGCCCGGTCATTGGACCTGTTGGCAGACGTGCCCCCCGACCTGCCACAGGCGGCCAGCCTCCGGGCCGCGCTGACGCCACTTGAAGGGGCATTGGGGCCCCTGTGCGCGGCCAGCCGCATCTGGCGCACGCCCGCCTTTCCTCCCGGCTCGGGCCCCGATTTCGCCAATGCCGCCGTCGCGCTGACGACGGGGCTGGGGCCCGCCGAACTTCTGCAGGCGCTGCACCGCATCGAGGCGCTGTTCGGTCGGCAGCGAGAGACACGCTGGGGCGCGCGTTCCCTCGATCTGGACCTGATCGCGCTGGGCGCCACCATCGCCCCGGATGCCGCGACCTTGCGGCGGTGGATGTCGCTGTCGCCGACCGAACAGCGCCGCCGCTCCCCCGACGGGCCGATCCTGCCGCACCCGCGTATGCACGAGCGCGGTTTTGTCCTTGTCCCCCTGGCCGAGATCGCGCCAGAATGGGTGCACCCGGCGACGGGACAAAGCATAGCCGCCATGGCCGCCGCCCTGCCCGCCTCCGCCCGGGAGGGAATGGTGGTGCTTGGCCGCCTGCATACGGAACTGCCACTTGTGCCGCCGCAGGATCCGCGGTAGAGGGGCCCTTTCCGACCACAGTTGATCAGGAGTGAGCAATGGCCCGCGTGACGGTCGAAGATTGCGTTGACAAGGTTCCCAACCATTTCGAGCTGGTGATGCTTGCCGCGCACCGCGCCCGGGAACTTGCGGCGGGCACGCCGCTGACGGTGGATCGGGACAACGACAAGAACCCCGTTGTCGCCCTGCGCGAGATCGCCGACGAGACGATCACCGCGGCCGACCTGCGGGAACGCTCCATCGGCAGCCATCAGACCCAGATCGAGGTGGACGAGCCCGAAGAGGATTCGATGTCCCTGCTCATGGGCACCGAGCGTGACGCCCCGATCGAAGACATGTCGGAAGAGCATCTGCTGCGCTCGCTCATGCAGGCTCAGGAAGGGCGCTGAGGGCCGTCGGGCCGTTCGGCGCAAGGGGAGTTTCGGGCCGCAGATGATCGACGTCGAGGACCTGGTCGATCTGGTCCGCAACTACAACCCCGGCAGCAATTCCGACCTGATCCGCCAGGCCTATGCCTACGGGCGCGATATGCACGAGGGCCAGACGCGCCACTCGGGCGAGCCCTATTTCACCCATCCCGTCGAGGTCGCAGCCCTGCTGACCGAGCAGCGCATGGACGATGCGACCATCGTCACCGCCCTGCTGCACGACACCGTAGAGGACACCAAGTCCACCCGCGACGAGGTCTCTGCCCGCTTCGGCGAGGAGATCGCGCATCTGGTGGACGGGGTCACCAAGCTGACGAATCTCGAACTGTCATCGGTCGAATCGGCGCAGGCCGAGAACTTCCGCAAGCTCCTGCTGGCAATGTCGCGCGATCTGCGCGTGATCCTGGTAAAGCTGGCCGACCGGCTCCACAACATGCGCACCATCCGGCACCTGCGCCCCGAGAAGCAACAGCGCAAGGCGCGCGAGACGATGGACATCTACGCCCCCCTCGCGGGGCGGATGGGCATGCAATCCATGCGCGAGGAGCTGGAGGATCTTGCCTTCCAGGTGATCAACCCGGACGCCCGCAAGTCGATCATGCGGCGTTTCCTGACCTTGCGGAAGGATTCGGGCGACGTCATCGCCAAGATCACCGGCGACATCCGCGAGGTGCTGGAACGCCACGGGATCGAGGCGCAGGTCTTCGGCCGCGAAAAGCGCCCCTATTCTATCTGGCGCAAGATGCAGGAAAAGAAGGAGGGCTTCTCGCGGCTTTCCGACATCTACGGCTTTCGCATCATCACTGCCCGCGAGGATGATTGCTACAAGGCCCTGGGCGCGGTTCACCGGCGCTGGAAGGCGGTGCCCGGCCGCTTCAAGGACTACATCAGCCAGCCCAAGTCGAACGGCTACCGCTCCATCCACACCACCGTTTCGGGCCGGGACGGCAAGCGCGTCGAGATCCAGATACGCACCCGCCAGATGCACGAGGTGGCCGAGGCAGGCGTGGCCGCGCATTGGTCGTATCGCGACGGTGTCCGGGTGGAGAACCCCTTCACCGTGGACCCGGTGCAGTGGCTGGCCCAGCTGACAGAGCGCTTCGAGAATGCCGAGGACACCGAGGATTTCCTCGAGCATGTACGGCTGGAGATGTTCTCCGACCAGGTGTTCTGCTTCACGCCCAAGGGCGAGGTGATCAAGCTGCCCCGCGGGGCGACCCCGCTGGATTTCGCCTATGCGATCCATACCCGAATCGGGATGCATTGCGTGGGCGCCAAGGTGGACGGCCTGCGCGTGCCCCTGTGGACCCGTCTGCGCAACGGCCAGAGCGTCGAGATCATCACCGCCGACGGGCAGCGGCCACAGGCCACATGGATCGACATCGTGGTAACCGGGCGCGCCAAGGCCGCTATCCGCCGCAGTCTGAAGGCCGAGAACCGCGACCGCTTCATTCGTCTGGGGCGCGAGCTTGCCCGGGTCGCCTTTGACCGGGTGGGAAAGCGGCCCACGGAAAAGGCGCTGGCCACGGCCGCCCGCAGACTCCGCCGCGAGGACGCCGACGAGTTGCTGGCCGCGCTGGGCCGGGCCGAACTGACCGGCCAGGAAGTGATCGAGGCGCTCTATCCCGAGCTGGTGCGCCAGGGCGCAGAGCCCGAGGTGGAACCCTCGCGCGCCGTGGTCGGCCTCGGCGACGAGCAGAGCGCCATCCGTGCCGCCTGTTGCCAGCCCGTCCCCGGAGAGCGGATCGTCGGCATTCCGCGCCGCGGCCGCGGCGTGGAGGTCCATGCCATCGACTGCACGGCGCTGGCCGCATTCGAGGACAGTGCCGAGCAATGGATCGACCTCGGGTGGAGCAGTGGACGGCATGCGCCGGTGCATACGGTCACCCTCAACGTGACCCTGGCCAACGGCGAAGGCGTTCTTGGACGCATCTGCACATTGATCGGCGAACAGAAAGCCAATATCTCCGATCTGAGGTTCATCGACAGAAAGCCCGACTTCTTCCGCATGCTGGTGGATGTCGATGTGCGCGACGTCGAGCATCTGCTCAATGTGATGACCGCAGTGGAGGCCGACAGCGATGTGGCAGCGATCACGCGGGAACGCGACCTGTCTCGGAGTGGCTGACGCCGCTGCACCCATGCACCCTTCTGGCATGGCGGCCTGCTGACGTGTTCAAGCGCCGCGCGCCCCTGACGGCTCTGAACAAGCTGGCCCGCGCCTTCTGGCCGCGGGGCGGCTGGCGGCGGGCGGCCAGCTATGTGATGCACCGGCTGCGCCGACTGCCGGATTCGTCGGAAAAGATCGCGCGCGGCATCGCGGCTGGCGTGTTCGTCAGCTTCACGCCGCTGTTCGGCTTTCACTTCCTGATGGCCGCCGGCATCGCCTGGCTGCTGCGGGGGAATATCCTCGCCTCCCTGATCGCGACCTTTTTCGGCAACCCGATCACCTTTCCCATCATCGCCGCCGTGAGCATGGAGCTGGGAAGCTTCATGCTGGACGGACCCGAGGTGATGAAGTCCGGCACGAAGCTGACGCAAGGCTTTGTGGACGGCTTCGGCGAGCTGCGCCGTGTGATCGTCGCGACCTTTACCGGAGATCCCGTCAACCTGCGCGGGCTGAGCGTGTTCTTCAACCAGCTTTTCCTGCCCTATCTGCTGGGCGGTCTGTTGCCCGGCGCGGTGACCGCGTTTATCATGTATCTGATCTGCAAGCCCATCATCCACGCCTATCAGGCCCGGCGGCGCGAGCGGTTCCTGCGCAAGATCGAGGAGCGGCTGGAGCGGACAGCCCGCAACATCGACCGCTACACCCCGCCTTCCGACTGATCCTGCCGCCCAACCCGGAGACCCGTCCGATGTCCGATCCCACCCAGCCTGGCCGCCTGCGGCTTGGCGTGAACATCGACCACGTTGCCACGCTGCGCAATGCGCGCGGGGGGGCCTTGCCCGATCCGGTGCGGGCGGCGCTGCTGGCCCAGGAGGCGGGTGCCGACGGCATCACCGCCCATCTGCGGGAGGACCGCCGCCACATCCGCGACGACGATATCGCCGCCCTGATGGAGGCGCTCGCGCTGCCGCTCAATTTCGAGATGGCCGCCACGGAAGAGATGCAGGCCATCGCCCTGCGCCACCGGCCCCATGCCGTCTGCATCGTGCCCGAACGGCGCGAGGAGCGCACCACCGAGGGCGGGCTCGAGGTGGCACGCGAGGCCGACCGGCTGGCGCGCTTCATCGCCCCCCTGGCCGGGGCGGGCTGTCGCGTGTCGCTGTTCATCGCCCCCGATCCGGTACAGATCGCGGCGTCCGCGCGGGTGGGGGCTGCCGTCGTCGAGCTTCATACCGGGGCGTGGTGCGACCTTGTGGCCGAGGGGCGGCAACAGGAGGCCGAGGCCGAATTCGCCCGCCTGCGCGACGGCTCGGCCCAGGCCCATGCGCTTGGCCTCGAGGTCCATGCGGGGCACGGCCTCGACTTCGAGACGGCGGCTGCCATCGCAGCCCTGCCCGAACTGGCCGAGCTGAATATCGGCCATTTCCTGATCGGGGAAGCGGTCTTCATGGGGCTGGGCGCCGCCATCGCCGAGATGCGGGACCGGATGGACGCAGCGCGCGCCTGAGCGGGAGCGGGACATGATCCTTGGCATCGGCACCGACATGGCCCGGTCAGAACGTATCGCGACAACGCTTGCGCGCTTTGGCGATCGCTTCCGGCACCGCGCCTTCACCGCCGCCGAGCAGGCGCATGCCCGCGCCCGTGGCGACGAGGCGGCCGCGCTGGCCAAGCGCTGGGCCGCCAAGGAGGCCTGTGCCAAGGCCCTGGGAACCGGCATCGGGCACCGCGCGGGACTGGCCGAGATAGAGGTGGTGCGGGCACCCTCCGGCCTGCCAAGGCTGCATCTGCACGGACATGCGGCGGCCCGTCTGGCCGAGATGGTGCCGCCCGGCCACACGCCCGCGCTGCATCTGTCGCTCAGCGACGAGGGCGGGCTGGCACTGGCCTTTGTGGTGATCGAGGCCCGCCCCCTGCCTACGAGGATGGCGCCTGGCGAGGGGCCCGGGCACCGCCCCGCGCGCGCTTGACACCCCGCGCCCCCGCGCGCAGAAAGCCGCGACCTCGTGCGGAGAACAAAATGGCCAGCGAAACCGAGCAGAAGGGCGCGATCGTCGAGACGCTCAAGACGATCGTCTATGCACTGCTGATCGCGGGCGTCTTTCGCACGCTGTTCTTCCAGCCCTTCTGGATTCCCTCCGGTTCGATGAAGGAGACGCTGCTGATCGGCGATTTCCTGTTCGTCAACAAGATGGCCTATGGCTATTCGCGCCATTCCTGCCCCTTCTCTGCCTGTCCTTTCCCCGGGCGCATTCTTGCCTCCGAACCCGACCGCGGAGACATCGTTGTCTTCAAGCACCCGGTGACCGGCGACGACTTCATCAAGCGGCTGATCGGGCTGCCCGGCGACACGGTGCAGATGCGCGCCGGGGTGCTGTATCTGAACGGCGAGGCGATCGCGCAGGAGCCCGATGGCG
>JAFIEC010000173.1 GCA_020832725.1 Paracoccaceae bacterium
ACCCCCGGGGGCACACCCCCCCGCCCCCGCCCCCCCCGCCCACCCCCCCCCCCCCGCACCCCCCGCGGGGGCCCGGCGCCGCGGCGGCGCGCCTTGCCGACGATGTCCGCGACCCGGAATTGCGCGCGGCCCTTGCCCTGCTGGGCGGAAACATCCTATCCCGGGTCGCACGGCCCGGACCGAAGGGAGAGACCTGACATGCGAAGCCTGACAAGGATCGTCACTGCCGTGGCAGCCCTGGCAATCATCGGGGGAGGTGCGCTGTTCTGGACATCCGGACAGCGGGGGGCAGCCCCCCTGCCCGGCCTGTCCGAGCTGGGCCTTGCCCCATCGGCGGCCAGCGCTCAGGACGCCGGGGACGCGCATGAGGGCTATTTCGAGCTGGTCCTGGGGGCGGAGGATGCCCCCATCACCTTCATCGAATACGGCTCGTTCACATGTCCGCATTGCGCCACGCATCACCGCAACGTTTATCCGCGACTGGTCGCGGAGTACATCGAGACCGGCAAGATGCGCTACATCTTCCGCGAGGTGTATTTCGACCGCTTCGGCCTCTGGGCCGCGATGGTCGCCCGCTGCACGGGGCCCGAGCGCTATGAGGGCATGGTAAGCCTGCTGTTCGAACGTCAGGCGCAATGGGCCCGTGGCAGCGATGCCGAGGTCTTCAACAGCCTGCGCCGTCTGGGCCGGCTGGCCGGGATGACCGACGACGAGATCGACGCCTGCGCCCAGGACCGCGACACACAGCGGATGCTGGTCACCCTCTATCAGGAGAACACCAGCCGCGACGGGATCAACTCCACCCCGTCCTTCGTGATCAATGGCCAGCGCTTCAACAACATGGCCTGGGACGATCTGCGCGCCATCCTCGACAGCAAGATAGACGGCTGAAATGGACGCCGCATCCTCAGGCGCATCGCCCGAGGCACCCCTCAGGGGCGTGCGCGTGCTGGAACTGGCGCGCATCCTTGCGGGGCCATGGGCCGGGCAGATCCTGGCGGATCTGGGCGCAGAGGTGATCAAGGTCGAAAGCCCCGAGGGCGACGATACCCGCCGCTGGGGCCCCCCGTTCATCGAGCGCGGGGGCGACCGCACCGCCGCCTATTTCCACGCCTGCAACCGCGGCAAACGCTCCATCGCTGCGGATTTCCGCACGTCGGAGGGGCAGGCGCTTGTGCGCAGGCTTGCTGCCCGCTCGGACATCCTGCTGGAGAATTTCAAGCTCGGGGGGCTGGCGAAATACGGCCTCGATCATGCCGGGCTGCGTGCCGTGAACCCGGGCCTTGTCTATTGCTCGATCACCGGCTTTGGCCAGACCGGCCCCTATGCGGCCCGGGCGGGCTATGACTTCGTCATCCAGGGCATGTCGGGGCTGATGTCGGTCACCGGAGAGCCGGACGGACAGCCGCAGAAGGTCGGGGTGGCGGTGACCGACATCTTTACCGGTATCTACGCAGCCCTGGCCTGCCTCGCCGCGCTGCACCAGCGGGGCCGTACGGGGCGCGGTCAGCAGATCGACATGGCGCTGCTCGACGTTGCGACATCGATCATGGCCAATCAGGCGATGAACTACCTCGCCACCGGACAGGCTCCGGAACGGCTGGGCAATGCGCATCCCAACCTCGTCCCCTACCAGGTGTTCGATTGCGCCGATGGCCATATCATCATCGCCACCGGCAACGATGGCCAGTTCGGGCGGCTGTGCGCCTTGCTGGGCATGCCCGCGCTGGCCGGGGCTGCGGAATATCGCACCAATGCGGATCGCATCGCCCATCGCCCGGCCCTCGTGGCAAGCCTGAACAGTGCCACGCGGCAATGGGAGCGGATGCAGCTTCTGGCAGCCTGCGAGGCGGAGGGTGTGCCCGCCGGGCCGATCAACGATCTCGCGGATGTCTTTGCCGACCCGCAGGTGATCGCGCGCGGCCTGCAGATCGCGCCCGAAGGGGTGCCCGGCGTCCGCTCTCCGATCTCCTTCTCGGATGCGGCGCTGGCGCTGGCGCGGCCGTCGCCGGCGCTCGATGCCGACCGGGAGACGATCCTGGCCGAGCTTGCGGCCGAGGAGCAGGCCCTGTCCGGCTGATCGCTCAGCCGGAAAACAGCGCGTCCAGCCGTGTCTCCAGCGGCCCCCAATCCCCGGGCACAAGCCGGACCGGCAACGTGAGCACCCGCGGCAGGAAATCCCGCGGCAGACGCACGGCATCCTTTTCGGTAGTCACCAGCTGCGCGCCCAGCCTGTCGGCCTCGCGCGCCAGCCGCGTCAGCAGGGCCACGCCCAGCGGCTGATGGTCCGACAGCGCCACCCGGCCCACCAGTTGCGCGCCCAGCGCTTCCAGCGTGGCAAAGAACCGTGCGGGCTGGGCGATGCCGGCAAAAGCCACAACGCGCAGCCCCTGCCAGTCGAAGCCCATGGAAAGCGGCTCCAGCGCGGCCCGGAGACGCGGAAGCGGCACCTGCGCAGCCCAGCTGGCGTCAAAGGCCGCCTGTGCCGGGCCACCCCCGATCGACAGGACCATGTCGGCCCGGGCCAGACCTGCGGCCACGGGCTCGCGCAGGGGGCCGGAAGGAAAGACCCGTCCGTTTCCCCAGCCCCGTGCGGCATCCACCACCACCACCGAGATGTCGCGGACAAGACCCGGGTTCTGAAAGCCATCGTCCATGACGATGCAGGCGGCCCCTGCGTCGACGGCGGCGCGCGCGCCTGCGGCGCGGTCACGCGACACCCAGACCGGGGCGAAGGACGACAACAGCATCGGCTCGTCACCGACATCGCGCGCGCCATGGTCCCGGGGCGCGACCCGGACCGGGCCTGCCAGCCGACCTCCATGGCCCCGGCTGAGCACATGGGCCGCGATCCCCCGTGCGGCCAGCCGCTCCAGCAGGGCAATGACGGTTGGGGTCTTGCCCGCCCCGCCGATGTCCAGATTGCCCACGCAGATCACCGGCACCGGCGCGCTATAACCCGGTGTCCGCGCCACGCGCGCGGCCGGCGCCCGCGCCGCCACCCAGGCCACCGGGGCAAGGGCCCGCGCCACGAGGCCGGGCGCCTCGGCGGGGCGATACCAGAAGGCGGGCGGGCGCATCACGCCCCCCCGGCGCCGTCGAGATGCTCCAGCATCGCGGCGATGACCCGGTCGGTCACCTCGGCCCCGCTGGAGGCCGCCTCCCATGCGGCATGGGCAAGAGCGGCGGCCCGGGCGGGTGCCAGCGTCTCGGTCACGGCCCGGGCGAGGCTGCGGGCATCGGCGACCCGCACCGCCGCCCGCGCCGCCGCCAGACGCTGATAGATGTCGGCGAAATTGGCCACATGAGGGCCATGCAGGATGGCCGAGCCAAGGGCCGCCGGTTCATAGGCATTGTGCCCACCGACCTCGACCAGGGATCCGCCGACGAAGCTCACCGGAGCCAGGCGATACCACAGCCCCATCTCGCCCATGGTATCGGCCAGAAAGACCTCGGTCTCCCGGCCCGGCAATTCCCCGCGCGAGCGCCGCGCCACCACAAGGCCCGCTGTGCGCAGCATCTCTTCCAGCGCGTCGCCCCGTTCGGGGTGGCGGGGGGCCAGGATCAGCAGCAGCCCCAGTGCCGCCCGCGCGGCCTGCCGGTGCGCATCGATGACCAGCTCCTCTTCGCCGGGATGGGTGGATGCGGCCAGCCAGACAGGGCGGCCAGTGATCTGGCTCGCCAGCATGGCCCGCTCTCCCTCGTCGCAAGGCAGCGCGCCGGTACCTTCCTTGAGGGTGCCCGTCACCTCCAGACGGTCGCGCGGAACGCCCAGCCTGCGCAGGCGCCGCGCCGTCGCCTCCTCCTGCGCCAGAACCAGCCTGAAACGCCCCAGAAGCGTGGCCGCTGTCGACGGCATCCAGCGCCAGCCGCGATGCGCCCGGGCGGACATTCGGGCATTCACCAGCAACATCGGCACATCGCTGGCATGGGTCTCCACCACCAGCGAGGGCCACAGCTCGCTTTCGGTCCAGACCGCAAGGTCGGGCCGCCAATGCTGCAGAAAGGCCCGCACGGCGCGGCGCAGGTCCACGGGCGCATATTGATGAAAGGCACCCTCGGGCAGCCGCTCGGCCAGCAGGCCCGCCGAGGTGACGGTGCCCGTCGTGACCAGCACCGAGAGTGCTGGGCGCCGGGCGCGGAGGCGGCGGATCAGTTCCACCAGAGACAGCGCCTCGCCCACGGAGGCCGCATGAAACCAGACCAGCTGCCCGGACGGGCGGGCCAGGCCCGGCCTGCCCATCCGCTCTCCCAGACGGGCCGGATCTTCCTTGCCACGCGCCGCCCGGGCGGCGAGGTGCCGCCGGACACGGCCTTCCAGCCGGTCGATCCCTGAAAGGTAGACTGCTAGCGCCAGCGAGCGCGCCAAGATCGCCCCTCCTGTTCCGGCATGCACGCCACTCTTAGCGCCCGGGCGGGGCAGAGAACAGCCCGCGAGGACATGGCCCCCGCGCCTCTCTTGCGCCGCAAGGCCCGGCCTGCCAAGCCGGATACGTCAGAGGGGGACCGGATGAGCAAGGCACTGGTGGTGGGAAGCGGGCCTGCGGGGCTGATGGCGGCCGAGGCGCTCTCGGCGGCAGGCCTTGCCGTGACCATTGCCGAAGCGATGCCGTCGCCGGGCCGCAAGTTCCTGATGGCGGGCAAGTCGGGCCTCAACCTCACCATGGACGAGCCGCTCGAACGGTTCGTCACCGCTTATGCCGAGGCAGCCGATGCCCTGGCCCCGATGCTGCAAGCCTTCGGCCCGGCCGAGGTACAGAGCTGGGCCCGGGAATTGGGACAGGAGGTGTTCACCGGCTCCTCGGGCCGCGTCTTTCCCCGCGCGATGAAGGCCTCTCCGCTGCTGCGGGCATGGCTGGCGCGATTGGCGGGCCGCGGCGTGCGTCTGGAGACCCGCTGGCGCTGGCGGGGAATGGACGGGCCATCGCAGCTGTTCGACACACCGACCGGCCCGCACCGGTTGCAGCCCCGCGTCACCGTCCTTGCGTTCGGGGGGGCAAGCTGGGCGCGGCTCGGCTCTGACGGGGCATGGGCAGAGGCGTTGCGCACCGAAGGCCTGCCGCTCTCTCCCTTCCGGGGGGCCAACATGGGCTTTTGCGTGGCGTGGTCGGCACATATGGCCCGGCATTTCGGCCGGCCGGTCAAGGGCGCGGCGCTGATCGCGGGTGACAGGCGGGTGCGCGGCGAGTTCGTCGTCTCCGCCCGTGGTGTCGAGGGGGGCGGCATCTATGCCGTCTCGCGCGACCTGCGGGAGGGGGCGACACTGGCCATCGACCTATGCCCCGACCTCGACGAGGAGGCGCTGCGCGCGAGGCTTGACCGGGGCCGCAGCGGCGAAAGCATGGCCAACCGCCTCCGCCGGGTGCTGGGGCCCGACCCGGTGCGGCGGGCGCTGGTCTTCGAGGCCCTGCCTCATCCGCCGCGGGAGCCCGCCGCGCTGGCGCGGCTGCTCAAGGCCCTGCCCATCGCAGTTGCGGGGCCACGCCCCATGGACGAAGCGATATCGGTCGCCGGTGGCCTGCGGTGGGAGGCGCTGGACCAGGGGCTGATGCTGCGCGACCGGCCCGGCGTCTTTGCCGCGGGCGAAATGCTGGACTGGGAGGCCCCGACCGGGGGATACCTGATCACCGCCTGTCTGGCCACGGGGCTCTGGGCGGGGCGGGCTGCGGCGGCGCATGCGGCGGCGGCATCCTTTTCCTTGCCACCTGGACTGCCCGACGCATAGGTGAAGGGGATCCGGCAGCCCTTGTCGCCCGACGACGAGAGCTTGGTGCGGCCACCGGCAAAGGGAGACAGACATGCAGCGGACGATCCTGGTCATCGGCACATACGACACCAAGAACGACGAGCTTGGCTATATCTGCGAGCGTATCAATGCGCTGGGCGGGGCGGTGCTGGCCATGGATGTCAGCGTGCTGGGAGAGCGGGGCCTGCCCGTGGACATTTCCAAGCACGAGGTGGCCGCCGCCGCAGGATCCTCGATCACCGAGGCAGCAGCCTCGGGCGAGGAGAACGAGGCGATGCAGATCATGGCACGCGGGGCCGCAACCCTTGCCGCGAGACTGCATGCCGAGGGACGCATCGACGGCATGATCGCGCTGGGCGGAACGATGGGCACCGACCTCGCCCTCGATTGCGCACAGGCCCTGCCGCTGGGCGTGCCGAAGTATATCGTTTCCACCGTTGCCTTCTCGGCCCTGATCCCGGCTGAAAGACTGGCGCCCGACATCCAGATGATCCTCTGGGCGGGTGGCCTCTACGGCCTGAATTCCATCTGCCGCTCTTCCCTGTCGCAGGCGGCGGGGGCGGTACTCGGGGCAGCTCGCGCGGTGGAAAGGCCGGACAGCGATCGCCCCGTGATCGGGATGACGAGCCTCGGCTCGTCCTGTCTGAAATACATGAAGCACCTCAAGGCACCGCTGGAGGAGCGGGGCTTCGAGGTGGCGGTCTTCCATGCCACCGGCATGGGCGGCATGGCCTTCGAAGCGCTTGCGCGCGAGGGGTATTTCGCGGCCGTCCTCGACCTTGCGCTGCCCGAGCTTGCCAACCTGATGGTGGGCTCGGTCGCCAGTGCCGGGCCCGAGCGACTGCGCGGAGCCGGGGCGCGGGGCGTGCCGCAGATCGTGGCGCCGGGCTGCACGGACCTGATCGACTTCGCCGGGTGGCAGACGATACCCCCCGAATACGCTGACCGGCCTTTCCACGCCCACAACCGGCTGATCGTTTCAACCGGCCTGACGGGCGACGAACGCCGCGCGCTGATGCGCGACATCGCCGGGCGGCTGGAGGCGGCGAGGGGGCCGGTCCACTTCATGCTGCCACTGGGCGGGGTGGAGGAATGGGACCAGGAGGGTCAGCCCGCCCACGATCCGGAAGGGCTTGCCGCCATGATCGACGAGGCACGCACCGCCCTTGGCCCGTCCGTGACACTCCACGAGGTGGACTGCCATATCAACGATCCTGCGTTTTCCGACGCGGTTCTGGCGGTTCTGGATGGTTGGATCGCCTCGGGTGTCGTCAGGGCAAAGTAACACTGCTGCCGTCTGCCGCCGGAGGAATGGCGGCCCCGACAGGAGTCGAACCTGTGACCTACCGCTTAGGAGGCGGTTGCTCTATCCTCTGAGCTACGGGGCCCTTCCCCCTCTTCGCCGCTTTCGCCCGACGAGGCAAGCACGAAGCCGGTTGCAGCCGGAGCCCGGGCCGGGCAGTTTGCGCCGCCCGGACCCATGGCGCGAGGAGTGAGGAGAGGGACATGAAGGCAGGGCTGGCACTGTTGCTTGTCGCCTATGCGATGAGCCAGTTCTACAGGGTCTTCTTCGCTGTCCTGAGCCCCGCCCTCGCCCGCGACATCGGTGCCGGGCCAGCCGATCTGGCACTGGCCTCCAGCCTTTGGTTCGCGGTCTTCGCAGCCATGCAGATCCCGGTGGGCTGGGCACTCGACAGGGTCGGGCCAAGGCGCACGGTTCTTGTGATCTTCGGTGTCGGGGCCAGCCTCGGGGCGCTTGGCTTTGCGCTGGCGCGCACTCCGCTCGAGATGCAGCTGGCCACCGCCCTGATCGGTGCGGGCTGTGCGCCGGTGCTGATGTCGGCCTGGTTCGTGCTGCTGCGCAGCGTCTCTGCGGCGGCCTTCGCCATGCTTGCGGGCGTGGTGATCGGCGTGGGATCGGTTGGCAACCTCGCCGGATCACTACCCTTCGCGGCGGCGGTGGAGGCCTGGGGCTGGCGGGCCAGCATGGCGGCACTGGCCGTCCTTTCGGCAGGCCTGGCGCTGGGAATCGCCATGTTGCTGCGCGACCCCGAGCGCGTCGAGGCCCCGGCGGGACGGGCCGGCGAAGGCTTTGGGGCGCTGCTGCGGATGCCGCTGCTCTGGCCGATCTTCGCGCTCATGATCGTGACCTATGCGCCCTCCGCAGGGCTGCGCGGCCTGTGGATAGGCCCATGGGCCGAGCAGGTGCACGGGCTGGACGCAGCCGGCCTTGGCCGCATCACTCTTGTTGTCGCGATCGCCATGACCGCGGGTTTCGTCCTCTTCGGTCCGCTTGCACGCTGGACGGGCGCGGGGCGGGCGCTTTTGCTGGGCGGGCACACGCTGGCGGCGGCGCTGTGCCTGTGGCTGTGGGCGGTACCCGGGGCTGCGCTGCTGCCCGCCGTGGCGGCGATGTCGGCGATCGGATTCATCGGCGGGGCCTATGCCCTCGTGATCGCCCATGCGCAGCGTTTCGTGCCCGAGCACCTTTCGGGCCGCGGGCTGACGCTGTTGAACCTGATGGGCATCGGCGGTGTCGGCCTGGGCCAGTTCGTAACCGGGCGGCTGTTCGCCGGTGCCGAGGCGGCGGGCGCAGAGGGAGCGGCCGTCTTTGCGCCGGTCTTCCTGGCCTATGGCCTCGCGCTTGCACTCGGCACCCTGTGCTATCTCGCGGCGAAGGACGCGCCATCGCGGGCTTGACATGGCGTCATCTGCAGGTCACCGCGCACCACCATTCGCGCCCGGGCCGAGCAGGCTGGCTACAAGCATCTGAAATCATTGTTCCGTTTTGCGCACTTCCAGCACCATGTGGCATGCGCCGAGCCTCTGCCGTCGCCTGCCCGGCACCGCCACGATACTTGACGCGCAGGCGGCGAAGATAAACAAATGGTGGAATATGGTCGCGCGCTTGCACGCGGCCGTCACTTTCCGACGACCGAACCGACAAGGAGCTCTTGCCCGCGTCAGACAGCGCAGACCGCGGCCCCGCCGCGCACCAACGGACCCCGCCGCAGAGCAGGGCCACAGACGCCGCAAGGCGCGTCACATGGGAGGAAGTATTGGACAACATTCAGCTTCTGCTGAGCGGCCTTGCCAACGGCTGTGTATATGGTCTGATCGCGCTCGGCTTCGTGCTGATCTACAAGGCCACCGAGGCGGTCAATTTCGCCCAGGGCGATTTCATGATGCTGGGTGCCTTTGTCACCATCGGCCTGGTGAACCCGCAATTCATGGGGATCGACTTCTGGCTCGCATTGCCGCTGGCGGTGCTGATCATGGGGGCGCTGGGCTATCTGCTGGATGTGGCGGTGTTGCGGTTCATCTTCGGACAGAACCAGGTCGCCATCGTGATCCTGACCATCGCACTGGGCTTCGTGCTGCGGTTCATCGCGGGCGAGACCTGGGGCCACGAGCCGCTGAGCCTTGTCTCGCCGCTGGCGCTGGGTGACGTGCGGCTGGGCGGTGTCGTACTCAGCCTCGCGGATGTGTCGGTGATCGTGGTGACGTTGATCCTCACCTTCCTGCTCTGGCAGTTCTTCCAGCGGACCCGGATCGGCATGGCCATGCAGGCGGCCAGCCAGAACCAGATGGCGGCCTATTACATGGGCATCCCCGTCAAGCGG
This sequence comes from Paracoccaceae bacterium, assembly GCA_020832725.1. Classification (GTDB taxonomy): domain Bacteria; phylum Pseudomonadota; class Alphaproteobacteria; order Rhodobacterales; family Rhodobacteraceae; genus JAFIEC01. The sequence goes on from JAFIEC010000173.1 coordinate 9,370, forward strand.
GTTCAGGGTTTCGTCTGGGCGCTGGCGGCCATGGTCGCATGCATCGCCGGGATCCTCTATGCATCCAAGGGGCCGATCGATCCCAGCGCGGGCTTCATCGGCATCAAGGCCTTCGCCGCTGCGGTCATCGGGGGTTTCGGCAGCCTGCCGGGCGCGCTCATGGGCGGGCTGATCGTCGGTCTCATCGAGCCGTTCGCCGCGCGCTACCTGCCCCCTGGATACAGCCAGATCGCACCCTATGCGCTGCTGATCGCGGTGCTGATCTTCCGCCCCCACGGCCTGTTCGCGCAAGTGCGCACGAAGAAGGTGTGAGGCGATGCGGTTCCATTTCAAGACATCCTACGAACACGATATCCGGCTCTTCCCGGACTGGTGGACCTTCTCGCTCTATGCTGCCCTTCTGGTGGCGATGATGGTGATGCCGCTGTTAGTGGACCCGTTCTTTCTTGGCGAAATCACTAACGTGCTGATCTGGGCCATCGCCGGGCTGGGCCTGATGCTTCTGACGGGGCAGACGGGCCAGGTCAGCCTGGGGCATTCGGCCTTCATGGCGCTGGGCTGCTTTACCTGCGTGCTGCTGATCGAGAACGGTCTGCCCTTCGTGGCGGCCTTCGTGCTCTCGGGCATCATCACCGGCGTCGTCGGCGCGCTGATCGCCATTCCGGCGCTGAGGCTGCACGGGGTCTATCTGGCGATCGCCACGCTGGCGCTGGCCATCCTGACCGAGGACATCATCGTGATGCTGGCACCCTGGACGGGCGGGGTGAACGGCAAATTCGCACCCGAGATCACGATCCTCGGCTACGAGATCAACCGTTGGGTCGCCCCGGCATCGTGGTATTATCTGACGCTTGTCACCGCAGTGGTGGTGACCCTGGGCTATGCGAACCTGCTGCGCTCGCCGCTGGGCCGTGCCTTTGCGGCGATCCGCGACAGCGAGATCTCGGCCCAGGCCATGGGTATCGACGTGGCCCGCACCAAGACCATCGCCTTCGGCCTGTCCTGCGCCATCACCGGGCTGGGGGGCGCGCTGATGGGCCTCTTTGCCGGCGCGTTCAACAACGAGACCTTTTCCTTCCTGATCGCGATCCAGCTTCTGATGGTGATCGTGGTTGGCGGGCTCGGCTTCATTCACGGGGCCTTCCTCGGCGCGATCGTGATCGGGTTCCTTCCGACCGGCCTGTCGATGATCACCGACAGCTTTGGTCGCGGGGTGGCGATTCCGGGCCTCGAATTCGCGGTATTCGGGGTGATCCTGATCCTGTTCGTCCTGTTCGAGCCGATGGGCCTCTACGGGCGATGGCTGAAGTTCCGCTTCTGGCTGGAGCTGTTCCCCTTTGCCCGACGCGACATGTTCCGCCGCCAGAAAAGCTATCTCAAGACGGAGCGCGTGCGATGAGC
>JAFIEC010000186.1 GCA_020832725.1 Paracoccaceae bacterium
ACCGCCGCAGCCCCGTCAGCCCCCTCGCAGGCGCAACGGGCCCGGGGCGCTGCCACCGGGCAGGCGGCCGGAGCATCGGGCAGGGCGGAGACAGCGACGACCGACCGGTCCGGGAGTGCGCAGGCGATGGCCGTCTGGGGCAGCCAGATCCGGGCACGGGTGGAACGCGCCCGGCGGCACCCCGGCACGGGCAGCGGCACGGCGGTGGTCGCCTTCACCCTGTCGCGGGAGGGGGCGCTGCTGGCTGTGCAGGTGGCACAGAGCTCGGGCCATGCAGCACTGGACCGGGCCGCGCTGGAGGCGGTGCGGCGCGCCGCGCCGTTTCCCCCCGCACCGGACGGGATCCGGGCGGCGCAAAGCACGTTCAACCTGCCCGTGGCCTTTCGGCGCTGAGCCTCACTGCGGCCCGCGCTGCTCCTGTGGCGGGAGCTTTGCCGCCGCGTTCTCGCCAAGAACAACCTCGGGCGCGCGGCCCAGCCTGCGGCCCAGAAGCACCAGCGCCGCCGCGCAACCGCCCAGCGCCACCCAGGCCACAGGTGCCACCGCCGCCACTGCGGCGGCCAGGAACAGCACCCGTTCGGGCCGGGGAATGGTACGCTCCAGCATGCCCTCGATGGCCACCGCCAGCGCAAGGGCGGCCACCAGTCCCCCGAAGGCCGCCAGCACCACCTCGAGCGCCGCCCCCTGCCCCAGGATCGCCGGGTTCCACACGAAGACGAAGGGCAGCGCAAAGCCCACCGCCGCCAGCTTGACCGCATCGAAGGCGATGGCGAAGGGGTCCTCCTCGGCGATGGCCGACGCGGCCATGGCCGCCACCGCGATGGGCGGCGTCAGTGCCGAGAGAATGGCGAAATAGAGCAGGAACATGTGGGATTCGAGCAGCGGAAAGCCGACCTTGGCCAGCGCCGGGCCAACCAGCACCGCAGCCAGGATATAGGCCGAGGGCGTCGGCATCCCGAGGCCGAGCACGATGGTGATCACCGCAGCGAGCAGCAATGTCGGAATCGCGTCGCCCCCCGAGACGGCGATGATGACATTGGCGGCCTTCATGCCCAGACCCGTCATCGACAGCCCGCCGATAACCAGCCCCGCCGCCGCACAGGCCCCCGCTACGGGCAGCACCCTCAGCGTCGTCTCTCCCAGCGCCTCGATGATCGACCACAGGGCCATCCGCGTGACCGGCAACAAGGCCGCCGCCAGCACCACCGCAGCCGAGCCGATACCGGCGGTGAGCGTCGGCGAATAGCCCGACATCAGCACGCCGATCACCACGCAAAGCGGGATCAGGAACACCCATCCGGTGCGGAAGGTGCGGGCCAGCGTCATCCCTTCTTCCAGATAGGGGCTGAGGCCATGGCGCACGGCACGCAGGTGAACCTGGGCGAAGACGCCCGAATAATAGAGCAGTGCCGGTATGATCGCGGCATAGACGATTTCCCGGTAGGGCACGCCCGTATATTCGGCCAGGATGAAGGCCGCCGAGCCCATGATCGGGGGCATCGCACTGCCCCCGGTGGAGGCCGCCACCTCCACCGCGCCGGAAAAGCGCCGCGAATAGCCGAGGCGGCGCATGATCGGGATGGTGATGGAACCGGTGGCCACCACATCGGAGGTGGGACTGCCCGACATCGTGCCGTAGAGGCCCGAGGAGATGACCGAGATCTTGGCCGGGCCGCCCCGGGTCTTGCCCGTGAGTGCCGAGGCGAGGTTGAAGAAGAACTCGCCCCCCCCGGCCTTGGCCAGAAGGGTTCCGAACATCACGAACAGGAACACATAGCTGGCCACCACCTGGATCGGCAGGCCGAAGATTCCGTCGGTGGTGTAGACGAGGATGTCGAGCAGGTATTCGAGGTCGTCGATTCCGTGCCCGAAAGGCGGCGGCAGGCGGGAGCCGAACAGGTTGTAGGCCAGAAACAGCAGCACGATCAGCGTCAGCCCCATGCCCGTGGTCCGCCGCGTGGCCTCAAGCGTCAGGAGCAGAAGCAGCGTGCCGAAGCCGTATTGCGCGGGCGTCAGCGGGTCGAGGACCTGGATGCGGCTGGAGATGACATCGGCCTCGAAAAAGAAGAACACCCCGCAGGCAAGGCTTGCCAGGCTCAGCGCCCAGTCCGGAAGGGTGGGATTGTCAGGTGCGCGGGGGCTTGCGCCCACGGCGATGAACAGCAGCGTGAAAATGCCGGTCACGAACAGGATGCCGACGATCAGCCGGTCGGAGATCACGAACAGATTGCCCCAGATGACCCCCGCGGCGAAGATCGCCGCGAGGAGGATCAGCACGCGGTGCGGCCAGCCCGTGAAGGACCGCCGCCGCCCCGTTCTGACAAGGGCGCCAGCGCTCACTGCAAGAGGCCGGCTTCGCGAAAGGCCCGCTCGGCACCCGGATGGAAGGGCACCACCGTGGGCGCGGCCAGCAGCGCCGTGTCAAGCGCCCGCATCGCGCCATGCACGCCCCGCACCTCGTCGACATGGGCGATGAGCGCCGATGTCAGGGAATGGGCGGCATCCTCCGACATGGTCTCGGAGGCGATCAGCACCGCGCCCAGCGCCAGCGAGGCGGCATCCTCGGGCTGGTTGCTGTAGCTGCCGCCGGGGATGGTGAAGGCGATGGTGCCGAATTGCGCGCTCATCGCGGCGATCACGTCGTCGGGGATCGTGAGCAGGATCACATCGTTGTTCTCGTCGATCGCACGGAACGAGCTGTGGCCCACGAAGATGCCGTTGGTGACCAGATCGATCCGCCCGTCGCGCAGCAGGTCGGCCTGTTCGGCCGATGCGGCCCGCACGATCGTCCCGCCATTGGCACGGATGCTCTCTTCGGTAACGCCCGCAGCCTCCAGCATGCCCAGTGCCACGTCGCCCGTGATGTTGCCGGGGCGGTTGACGCCGATACGGATGGGCGCGCCGCTGGTGGCGATGTCGGCCAGCGTCTGGATGCCATGACGCTCGGCCACGGCCTTGTTCAGGAAGAAGTGCATGGGCGCCCAGTTGTACATGGTGCCGATGGCGCGCAGGTTGGTGACCGGCTCCCGGAACGGCTCGGTCCCGGCGAGGGCCAGCTTGATCTCGGCATCATGGGCAAGGCCCAGATCGCTGCGGTTGGCAGCCAGAAGGGCAATGTTGGCAAACCCGCCGCCGGTGGCCTGATAGGTGACGACAGAGGCCGGATCGGCCGCCTTCACGGCACGGTCGAGGCCCGCACCCAGAAGCGACCACAGCCCGCCGGGGCTGGCACCGGACAGCGTCAGGTTGAGCGGCTGGGCCTGCACGGCCCCGGCCATCAGCGAAAGACCCAGCCCGAAGGCCGTGGCGAATTGCCGAAGTTTCATGTTGTCCTCCCTCTCCTCTGCATCTTGCAGCCCTGCGCGCGCATGGGTTCGGCCCTGCGCATGTCCTTGCCCCCCGGCCGGGGGGTTGGCAGCGCCCCGCCGGGGGCGCTGCCGGTATCGGTGGCGCTATTCGGCGGCCTTGGTGGCGGCGTCCGACAGGGTGCGCCAGTCGAGGTCCTTGGAAAACACCCCCTCGCGCGAGGCGATGGCGGCATGGCGCGGGCGCGGCTCGGTGGCGCCCAGCGCGGACCCGTCCTCGGCCATGCGGCGCGCGGCATCCACCATCAGGCGGCGAAACTCCACGATGGCAAGGTCGGAGGCGCCCAGAATGTCGTTGGTCCGGTCCACGATCGGCCCCATCGAGACCCACATCACGATATCCTGGTTGGGAATCCCCTTCACACCGGTGAAATTGCCCAGCTTCATCGCCTGACGGTCCTGGAGAAAGCGGTTCTCGGGCTGGCGCCGGGACACCCAGCGATCATCCAGATGGATGCCCTTCTGCACATGGTTGAACTTGCGCCAATCCTCGGTGGAGGGGCAATCCTGCCCACCCCATGCGATGAAGTGGAAATGGCTGGTCTCGTCGTCGATGGGCACGATGACGGTGGCCACGTTGTAGCTGCTGTTGGGCGGGATGAGCGAGGTGAAGGGCGCGATGTATTCGGTGATCCGCAGATAGTTGTGGGTGGCCGCGTTCTTCATCGGCGTGCGGATCGCGGCATAGTGAAAGCCGTAGTCGGTGGTCTGGGTCTGCATCCGGGGCGAGCGGTCGGTCGAGGGGCGATACCAGCTCTTGTCGTCGGCGGCCGCCCCCTTCACCCGTGCCGGCACCATGTCAGAGGAATGCAGGCTGGAGGAATGGGCGGAATCGATCTGCCCCTCGGTGATCTGGGCCCAGTTGGCGGGAATGCGCACCTTGAGGATGGCGATCGGCGTATCCTCGGTGGGGGCGAAGGCGGGCGGCTGGAAGGGATACTTTTCATCCGCCTCGCCCAGCCATGCCCAGACAAAGCCGCCCCATTCCACCGTATCATACGACCGGTGCCGGACCTTGCCCTGCAGCGGGCTGCCCTCGGGCTCGGAGCTCATGGCGACGCAACGGCCCTTCACGTCGAACTTCCAGCCATGATAGAGGCAACGCAGCCCGGCCTCCTCGTTGCGGCCATAGATCAGCGAGGCGCGGCGGTGCGGGCACAGTTCGTCCAGCAGGCCGAGGTCACCGTTCGAATCGCGGAAGGCGACATAGCGGCGCCCCAATGCCTCTACCAGCAGGGGGGTGCCGTCGGGCTCCTCCACCTCTTCGATCAGGCAGACAGGCACCCAGTGCCGGCGCATCAGCTGCCCCATGGGCGCGTCGTTCTCGACACGGCACAGAAGGTCGTTTTCCTCGGGCGTGAGCATGGTTTCCTCCTCGGGCGGTGGTCTGGGCCGCAGAGGGCGGCACCCGGTCTCGTCCCGCCGGGCTTCCGCACTATGGTTGCAGTGTACCCGCCGGGCGCGGTGCGCGTCCAGCAGGTTGACGTGTTAAGTTTAGATATCTAACGTCGCAAGATCAAGCATCGGGGGGAAACATGACCGAAGAACCGGCCAGCCGGGAGCTTGTGGTCGTCGCGCGCAGGGCGCTGACACCGGACATCGCGGAATTCACGCTTGCCGATCCGGAGGGTGCCGCGCTCGACCCGTTCGAGCCGGGGGCCCACATCACCGTGGAGACGCCGGCGGGCGCCATGCGCCGCTATTCGCTGGTCAATGACGGCGACGCGCCCGCCACATATGTGATCGCCCTGAAGCGCGAGGCCGATTCGCGGGGCGGGTCTGCGTCGATGCATGCCGAGGCGCAGGAGGGCACGCGCCTGCGCGTCCAGCCACCCGAGAACAGCTTTCCACTGGTCGAGGCGCCCTCCTACCTGCTGATCGCTGGCGGCATCGGCATCACGCCGATACAGGCGATGGGCCGGGCCCTGCAGGCGCGCGGCAAGCCGTTCGAGATGATCTATTGCACCCGCGACGCCGAGGGCACCGCCTATCGCGACGAGGTGGCCGCATTGGGTGGCAAGGTGACGATCCATCATGACGGCGGCGACATCGACGCGATGTATGATTTCTGGGACCATTTCGAAAAGCCCACGGCCGCCCATGTCTATTGTTGCGGGCCTTCGCCGCTGATGGAGGAGATCCGGGCGGTCTCGGGCCACTGGCCGGAAGGGCGCATCCATTTCGAGGATTTCAAGCCCGTCGAGGTGGTGCGCGCCGACGATGTCGCCTTTACAGTGCGGCTGGCCTCCACGGGGGCCGTGGTCGAGGTGCCCGAGGACCGCACCATCCTCGAGGCCCTGCGCGATGCCGGCGTGCGCACCGTCTCCTCCTGCGAGAGCGGCACCTGCGGCACCTGCCGGACGCGGCTGATCTCGGGCACGGCCGATCACCGCGACATGGTGCTGATGGACGAGGAAAAGGACAGCCACATCATGATCTGCATCTCCCGCAGCGCGGGTGGAGAACTTGTCCTTGACCTCTGAGCCCGCCCTGAGGCTGGGCGTGGCCGGGCTGGGGCGGGCCTTCATGCTCACCCTTCCCAGCCTGCTGGCGGATCCGCGCCTGCGTCTGGTCGCTGCGGCCGCGCCCAGGGCGGAGTCGCGCGCCGCCTTCGAGGCGCGATTCGGCGGCAGGGCCTATGCCGACGTGGCCGCCCTCTGCGCCGATCCGGAGGTCGAGGCGATCTATGTCGCGACACCCCACCAGATGCACCGCGACCATGCGCTGACGGCGTTGGCGGCGGGGCGGCATGTGCTGGTGGACAAGCCGCTCGCTGTCACGATGGAGGACGGGGCGGCGATGGTTCAGGCCGCGCGCGCGGCCGGGCGGCACCTGATCGTGGGGCCCAGCCACAGCTTCGACGCCCCCGTGCTGCAGGCGCGCGACCTTCTCGCCTCGGGCGCGCTGGGCAGGGTGGGGATGATCCATGCGCTGAACTACACCGATTTCCTGTATCGCCCCCGCCGCCCCGAGGAACTGGTCACCGATGCGGGCGGCGGTGTGATCTTCAGCCAGGCCATCCACCAGATCGATGTGGTGCGCCTGCTGGCGGGCGGCATGGCCGAGAGCGTCTATGCCCGCACCGCCGCCTGGGACAGCGCCCGGCCGACCGAGGGGGCTTATTCCGCGCTGCTGTCCTTTGCGGGCGGGGCCTTTGCCAGCCTGACCTATTCGGGCTATGCCCAGTTCGACAGCGACGAATGGATGGGCTGGACCGGCGAGCTGGGCCACCCTAGGGATCCTGCGGATTATGGCCGCGCCCGCCGCGCCCTCGCCCGCGTCGCAGGCCCCGAGGAGGAAGCGGCACTCAAGTCGCAGCGCACCTTCGGCGCGGTCCCGGTCCCCGCGCCTGCCCCCATGGCCGAGCATTTCGGCCCCGTGATCGTGTCGACCGAGCGCGGCGACCTGCGCCTGACACCCGAGGGGCTGTGGCTTTACGGGCACGAAGAGCGGCGCTTTCTGCCCGCGCCCACGGGCCGCGCGCCGCGCGCGCCGGTGGTGGATGCCCTGTGGTCGGCCCTGCGCGAGGGACAGGCACCGGCACAATCCGGCGCATGGGGGCTTGCCAGCCTCGAGGTCTGCCATGCCATCCTGCGCTCCGCCGCCACCGGCGAGCCCGTGGCCCTGTCGCGGCAGGTGGCACCGGGCACGCCCTGAGAGGCCCAGAACAAACCGGGAGGAACACATGGGAAAGCTGCAACTCTCCATCGCCATGGGAGATTACGACCGCACCCGCGCCGTTGCAGACGGCCGCGTGCAGATCGACGGGGTGGAGCCGCTGTGCATGCTGCTCAGCCCGGAGGAGATGTTCTTTCGCGTCTTTCGCCACGGCGCCTTCGACGTGAGCGAGATGTCCTTTTCCTCATATTGCGTGAAGCTGGCGCGGGGCGAGTCCGATTACATCGCCCTGCCTGTCTTCCTGTCGCGGGCGTTCCGGCACACATCGGTCTACGTGCGCACCGATACCGGCATCCGCGCCCCCGCAGACCTGAAGGGCCGGCGCATCGGCATCGCGGAATACCAGCTTTCGGCCAATGTCTGGGTGCGCGGCATCCTCGAGGATGACCACGGCGTGAAACCCTCCGACGTGACCTGGGTGCGCGGCGGGATGGACACGCCCGGGCGGCCCGAAAAGATCGCCCTGACCCTGCCCGACGACATCCGCATGGAACAGGCCCCCGAGGGGGCTACGCTGAACGGCATGCTGGAGGCCGGCGAGATCGACGGCTTCATCGGTCCGCGCTGGCCGCGCTGCTTTGCCGAGGCCCATCCCCATGTGGGACGGCTGTTCTCCGACAGCATCGGCGCCGCCGAGGATTACTTCCGCCGCACCCGCATCTTTCCGGTCATGCACCTGCTCGGCATCCGCCGCAATCTGGCCGAGGCCCATCCCTTCCTGCCCGGCGCGCTGATGAAGGCCTTCACCGAGGCCAAGCACATCGCCGAGGCTGCGCTGGACGATACCTCGGCCACCAAGGTGACGATGCCCTTCGTCGAGGACACCCTCGCCCGCACCCGGGCGCTGATGGGGCGTGATCCGTGGTCCTACGGGCTGGCGGGCAATGCCCATGTGCTGGAGGCGTTCCTCGACTACCACCACCGGCAGGGCCTCTCGCCGCGCAGGCTGGCGGTGGAGGAACTGTTCCATCCCGCAGCCCTCGAGAGCTTCAGCCTGTGACGGGGGCGGTGCGGGTCAGTAGCCCCGCACCTCGTCCTCGATCTCGGACGAGTCGATCCCGATCTTCTCCAGACCATCCTCGAGATAATCGGCCAGCAGCGGCACACCCAGCAGGTAATCTGCGGTGGGGACCGTCGCCTCGGCCCGGGCGGTGGCGATCGCCTCGGCCAGATCCTCCGGCTCGAACGTGTCGCGCCCGATCCACATGAGGGCAACCAGGCTGGCCTTTTCGTCGTCGTTCAGATCGCCGATGTAATTGCGCAATTCGGCCTCTGCCGTGCTGCGCATGCGCGGGCTGGACAGGTCCTCGCGCGGCAGGTCGGCGTCGAACTCGCGGGCGCGGATGATGATGCGGGCAACCTTGCGGGCGCTGATCTCGAGCATGGGGATCCTCCTTGCCGCGATCATGCGCGCAGGCCCGCCCCGCCGCAAGGGCCAGCGCGACCTGTCGGGACGGAGGGGATTGCGCATCCCCGCAGGCGGGTGTCCACGCGCATCTTCCTGCGCCCCTTCACGGAGCCTTTTGCTGCGCCCCTTCAAGGAGCCTTTTGCTGCGCCCCTTCAGGGAGCCTTTTCTTGCGCCCCTTCAGGGGCGACGCGCCCCGAACAGCGCAAAGTAAAGTGGTGCCGGCAGCAATTGCGACGCCCGGAACACCCACGAGAAGACGCGCGGAAAATTGGTCTGGAAACGGGAGGATCGCATCGCCGCCATCACATGGCCCGCCGCCGCCTCGGGGGTGACGATAAAGGGCATGGTGAACTCGTTCTTCTCGGTCAGCCGCGTCCGGATGAAGCCCGGATTGACCAGCTGCACCCTGACACGGGTGCGCGCAAGATCGGCCCGCAGGTTCTCTGTGAGATGCATCACCCCCGCCTTCGAGGCGCCATAGCCGATGGCGTTGGGCAGGCCCCGGAACCCCGAGAGAGAGCCGATCACCACCACATGGCCCGCATCGCGACGGGCAAAGCCCGGCACCACGCTGCCCAGCACGCGGGCGGCCCCGGTAAAATTGATGTCGCACATCGCCTCGACCTGCTCGGGCTCCCAGTCCTGGGCGCGCATCGGCCAGTAGACGCCAGCGATGAAGATCAGCCCGTCGATCTCGCCCACCTGCTCGCGGGCGGCCTGGACAGCCGAAAGGCTGGCGATGTCGAGGGGGACGACATCCGCCCCGCCCGGGAGGGTCGCGGCCAGCTCCTCCAGCCGCTCGCGGTTGCGCGCCGACAGAACCAGCCGGACGCCCTCGGCCGCCAGCGCCGCCGCCAGCGCGCGACCCAGCCCCTCCGAGGCCCCCACCAGCCAGTAGCGCTTGCCCGAAAGCCCGCTCATGGTGCCGGCCGCATGGTGGCCACCAGCTCGGCCACCTTGATGCCGAACTTGCGGAACTCGCTGCGGTTCATGATCGTGCCGTTCTCGATCAGATACATCCAGTCGGTCACATCGAGGACATGCCCACCCGCCTGTTCCGGCAGGCGGATCCGGTATTTCAGGCAGACGGCCGCACCCTTTTGCCACCCCTCGCCGGTACCGATGATGTCGGGCGCGGTGGCCTCGATCCGCCCGCCCTCATGCACGATCAGGGTCCATTCCCTGTCCTGGGTCGTGCCGGTGTCATAGCGGAAGGCCTCGGTCATGTGGCCGCGGTCCCCCTCCCAGCGGGCGTTCATGTCGGCGACGAACCGCGAGGTGACCCGGCCCAGCGGGCCGTAGAGCACGCCTTCGCACAGGATCGCGCCCTGCAGCCGCTCGCGGATGTCGAAGGCCGGCGTCCGCTCGGCGTAATGCTCGGGCTTCTGGGAGGCAAAGCCGCGCAGCCGCGCAGCCGCAGCCACAAGGCCCAGCGCCACGAGAGCCCCCAGAAGGGCATAGGCAAGTCCGCTCATCACACATCCTCCACGGATCGGGTTCGCGCCAGCAGGATGATGGCCACGAGTTTCAGGGCACAGGGCACCACCGCGTAGAGAAGGGTCAGCGTCCACAGCGCGGTTTCGGGATTGTCGGTGCCCGCACGAAAGCCCGACAGCTCCAGCACGGGCAGAAGCGAGACCGCCGCAAAGGCCAGCGTGAACTTGGTCACGAAATTCCACAGACCGAACCCTTGCGCGGCACCCGGTGCGATCCGCGCCAGGCGCGCGGCGAACAGCGCGGGCAGCAGCGTCATGTCCGCCCCCAGCGCGGCCCCCGAGGCGATGCAGATGATCGCAAAGGCCCACAGATCGCCCGCGCCAAGGGTCACGGCAAAGGCAAAGGCCATGATCGACAGGGCCATGCCCCACAGCAGCATCGTGCGCGCGCCCCGCGCCCGGGCCGTGCGTGCCCACAGCGGCGCGGAGGCCGCCGCCGACAGGAAGAACAGAAGCAGGAACGGCCCCTCCAGCCCCGGGGCCATCAGGCGCGACTCGACAAAGAACAGGAACAGGCTAGAGGTGACGGCCACGGGCATGGCATTGACCAGCGCGATCACCAGCAGCCGCCGCGCCAGCGGATCGCTCAGGATCACGCGGAACCCGTCGAGGCTGACCACCCCGCCGCCTGCCGCTCCGGGCTGCCAGTTGCCGCGCATGGCCGCCAGCGCAAGGGCCGCGAGGACCGCAAACCCCCAGGCGAAGATCGCAAAGGGCGCGGCCCCTCCGACCGCCATGACGACACCGGGCACAACCGCCGCCACAGACACCCCCAGCAGCGCACCTGTCTCGCGCCAGCCGGCCACGCGCACATGCCCGCCCCCGCCCAGCCGCGCTGCGGCATCCACGCCCTGGGCATAGAAGGTGATCGTCAGAAAGCTGAAGGCCGAGAACACCCCCGTCAGGCACAGCGCGAACCACAACAGCGGCGCGACGGGGGGGGCGACCGCGAACAGGCCCAGCATCGACAGCGCCAGCAGCCCGGTGGCAAGGCCCGTTGCCGTGGCCCGCCAGTCCCGCAGCCGCTCCGACAGCCAGCCCAGCGCCGGATCCTGCACCACATCGAGCAGGCGCAGCCCGAACAGCACCGCGCCCAGGGCAGCCAGGCTCACGCCATATTCATCGACATAGAACTTGGGCGCATGGATGTAGATGGGCAGGCCCGCCGCCGCCAGCAGGGCCGCGAACAGGGCGAATGCCGGCAGGCGCGGGGCAAGATCCGCGCCTGCCCCCTCGGCTGCGG